>CALWFA010000026.1 GCA_944377465.1 uncultured Clostridia bacterium | reverse complement strand
TACATTTATTGCTTAATTTTGTTTTTTACTTTTTTATTATACTTTTGTTGATATAATTTTTATATTATATTTAGGCACTTTATTAATATTTTTTTATTCATCGGTAAACTTCAACCGAACCCCCAGACTATCTGGGGGTTTTCCTTTACAAAAAGAAAGTGAAATTTTATTCTTCACTTTCGTTTTTTCTTTATTTTTGATTTCGTCTGACATACACCATTTCGTTAAACCATTCTACCATGTTTGGATCTTGGTGATTAAAGAAGAGACTATCACCAGTTTCTAGAGTCTTGATCTTAGCCATATCTTCATTTGATAGCTTAAAATCAAACACATCGAAATTTTGCTGGATTCTATCTAGATGAGTGGATTTACACACCACGATCATTCCACGCTGAATCAGCCAGCGGAGAATCACTTGAGCTTAGGCAGGATCAGTATACCTATTTTAGATAGAGACGCGACAGTGACCTTCTATGCCGTGTATAAAAAACAAAACAAACAAAAACTAAAAGATTTTCTAAAATTAATACAATAATAAATTCATTAGAAATATCACTTCTTCCTTTAATAAAAAAGATGCATCAAAATGCATCTATTTGTTTTATTCTTAGCTTAATCTATGTCTACTACATCTCTCTACGCGAATTCATAGCTTTTGATAGCGTCACAGCGTCCGTATATTCGAGCTCACTTCCCATTGAAATGCCTTGAGCTATCCTAGTGACTTTCACTCCCAAAGGCTTCAATAGATTCGCTATATACATGGCTGTCGCCTCTCCCTCTACATCTGGATTGGTCGCTACGATGACTTCCTGAATGTGCTCGTTATTCACACGGTCTAATAGCGAACGAAGATTGATATCATTAGGACCTTTATTCTCTAATGGATTAATCACACCGTGCAATACATGATAACTACCTTTAAAGTCTCGCACTTTCTCTAGTGCTGTGACATCTTTAGGCTCTTTTACCACACATATGATCGGCTCCTTGTCTGGTCTACTACATATATCGCAAATCTCTTTATCTGTAAAGTTTGCACATATTTTGCAATAATGCACACTCTCCTTTGCTGTAATGATCGCATCTGCGAAATCTCGCACATCGCTCTCATTCATACTCAGCAAAAAATAGGCATATCGCTGTGCCGTCTTTTTGCCCACTGCGGGTAGTTTTGATAACTCATTGATCAACCTATCTAATGATTCTATTTGGTTCATTACATCAATCCGCCTAGGTTGCCCATAGGTCCCATTTTATCTTTATATAAATCTTCTGCTTTCTTGAAAGCGTCATTATATGCCGCTACGATCAAATCTTCTAGCATCTCTACATCATCTGGATCGACTGCTGTCTTACTAAGTTTGATGCTCTTCAATTCTTTTTTCCCATTCATAGTGACTGTGACCATGTCTCCGCCCGCCTTGCCGACTACTTCTGCAGAATCCAATTCTTCCTGTGCTTTCATCATCTGCTCTTGCATCTTTTTTGCCTGTTGCATAAGGGCGTTCATATTCATTCCGCCACCAAATCCACCATATCCGTGTGCCATATTTACTCCTTAAAATTTATTTTTGATCTAAATACTTCTTTTAAATTATCCTTGATATCCTGCTTTGACGCATTCGTACTATCATATTGAATCTCGATCGCTTCAATGCTATCATCAAATAATTTAACTAACCTTAATAATACATCAATTCGCTCACTATTGTCAATCATTTCATAACTACTATGATCATTTGTATGCACTATTAATTTATGCGAGATGACTTCCACTTTATTCACACTATTGAGTGCATTAGACAGGGCAAACATATTATTTTCTTTCACTTTCAAGAGTATATTGCCCCATATCTTGTCGATCTGTGATTGTGATATATCTTTCGTATTATTAGGCGCGGTTTCATTAATAGTATTTTTATTTACCTCGCTCGGTGTCATGTCTTTTTTGCTGTTAGCATTCTCTGAGGCCGCCTGATTGTTTGACTTTTGCTTAGTTTGATTTATGGCAATGTCATTTTTAGTTTTGTCAAAATCTATTAGCCCTAAACATGCTGATTCAAATAAGTTTTCTGGGTTGAGGCTATATTTTAGATCTAGCTCGGTCTCAGCAAACTTTGCAAAAGCCTGCTTTAGAAGGTCTATATCAAATAGATCTGCAATGTCTGCATATTGCTTGAAATCACCCGGCAATATATCTAGCACTGCATAATCAGTCACCCCTGATTTGATCATGATGAGATTCTTTATGAAATCTGCCATTTCCTTGCATAAAACTTGGATATTCTTTCCTTTACCTAGCGCCGACTTAATAGCAGTAAACAACGCAGATATATCCTTATTTGAGATCTGGAGTAATATATCCTTAATACTATCACGATCGGTCAATCCTATCACTTTCTCAGTGGACTGATAGTCGATCTTGTAGTCACAGAATGATGCTACACTATCCGCTATTGAGAGCATATCCCTCACACTGCCTTCGCCCGCCTTTGCGATGAGATATAGGCTCTTTTCATCATAAGTAATATGCCTTGTATCAAACACTTTTCGTAATTGCTCGACTAATAGATTGATGTCCACTAGTTTGAAATCAAAACGAGTACAGCGTGATAGTATTGTGGCTGGCAATTTATGAATCTCAGTCGTGGCCAAAATGAAAATCACATATTCTGGCGGTTCTTCTAGCGTCTTTAATAATGCATTGAATGCACTATCCGACAGCATATGCACTTCGTCTATAATGTAGACCTTGTATTTGCCTATCAGCGGTGGGAAATTCACCTTCTCTCGCAAATCTCTAATCTCCTCCACCCTATTATTTGACGCCGCGTCTATCTCTATGATATCAGTATTAGGAGCATCCAATGCCACACATTCAGCGCACATTCCACATGGATTACCGTCTGTAGAATGAGTACAATTTACAGCTTTTGCAAATATTTTTGCGCAGCTCGTCTTACCCGTGCCTCGAGGGCCACAAAATAGATATGCATGAGTCAGTCTATTCGTCTTGATCTGATTTTTCAAAGTCTTGACTATATAATCTTGCCCTATCACTTCATTAAAATTTTTAGGTCTAAATTCACGATACAATGCTAAATTCATTAAATTTCTCCTTTAATAGCCCTTAGTTTTTTCTTGATCGCCTGAAGTAGATTGTCCACCTTTTTCTGACTGACGCCGAGCGATTGTGCTATTTTCTCATACGACTCGCCACGAATGAACATCTGGAGCACTCGAAATTGTGTATCGGTCAGTATATCCTTGGTCTTGCTGATCAAGATAGCATTCATCTCTTTGTCTATATAGTTTTTCTCAATATCGCTAGTGTCATCCACTATGACTAGCTTATTTATCTTGTCATCATCACTGGTATTCGATCCGTCATAATATTTGATAGGCACATACGAATTGAGCGGAGCATTTTTCTTCCTATTTGCGTTTTTTACCGCATTCTGCATCTGCCTATGAATGCACAGAGACGCAAATGCGCTAAAGTTATGATTTTTCTGATCATCATATATATTTATAGCCTTATATAGTCCGATCATTCCCTCTTGAATAAGGTCGTCAAAATCTGCTCCGATCAAAAAATATTCACGCGAGATCGCTATGACCTTGGGCTTATATATGCGCAACAAGTCTTCCATTGCTTCATTGTCATGTGCTTGAGCCCTTTTTATCTTTTCGATGAGTTCTCTATCTTCCAAATTATTTTCTCCTTTGTCTCACTACCTCATAGACAGCGATAGCACATGCGTTTGACGCATTGAGACTATTCACTTTGCCATACATATCTAGTGAGATCGTCTCATCAGCGTGCTCGCGCACCAATCTAGATACGCCCTTGCCTTCTCCGCCTATTATGAGCGCTGTCGGATAAGTAAAATCGCACTGATATATTCGCTTATTTCCCGCTTCTAAGGCATACACCCATACTCCCGCCTTTTTCAGCTCATCAATCGTGCGTGATAAGTTCATAACCTTCGCTACTCGCATATGTGCGACTGCTCCCGCGCTGGTCTTGAATACTGTTGCATTCACTTCGCACGCTCTATTCTCAGGGATGATCACTCCGTGCACCCCCGCACACTCACAAGTACGCAATATTGCACCTAGATTATGTGGATCTAAGATACCGTCTAGAATGACGATAAACGGCTTTTGATCCAGCTCATCTGCTCGCTTGAAGATGTCCCGAATGTCAGCATAACGATAGTTTTCGATAAATGCGATCACTCCCTGCGTGTCCCTCTTTGCTATATGATCTAATTCTTTTTTACTTACGACTTCAAGTTTTACATTATTATTATTTGCCCTGGCGATGATTTGCTGTAGATCTGCATTTTTACTATCTTCTACTATGATCTTTTCTATATGAATATCTGATTCAAACAGCTCATTCACCACATTGATCCCATCTACTATCATATTTTCTCCTTAATATACCGATTTAGGACACTCTCTAACTTTTCGACTTCGCCACACAAATACCAGTATCCTATCAGAGCTTCAAACTGTGTGGCAAGGCTGTATTCCTGCAATGTACTATGCTTTGCCTTGCTATTAATATGGCTATTTCGTGCCCGCATGACGATATCCTTCTCATCGGGGGACAAACTATCAATTAGATCTTGCATTATTATTGCTTGATTCTTTGCACAAACTATACTGTTCGCCTTTTTATTGAGAGTATTTGGCTTATAATCATACCTTTCTACTAAATATTTTCTAGTCATCAATGTAAATACGCTATCACCTAGATAGGCTAACACCAATGCATTTTTCAAATAATTTGCGCTTTTATCCACCTTATTCATACTGAAAATATAGCACAAACCATAAAAAATGTAAAGAAAGTTATCCAAAATCTTTGACAATTAGTTTAATAAATAATAAAATATTAGTAATTGGGAGAGCTTTATGGATTTCATAAAGAAGATGAAAAATCGAGAATTATTAGAGATGAGTCTGAAAATGTTAGTTGGGATTTTCGTATCATTTCTTGTCATCATTCTCATGGAAGGTATGATATATAGTATAGAATTAAACGCACTAAAGGATCACTCCACTTCGGCAGTTTTCTATAGTGACCGCACTACAGCTTACTGCATAGAAGAGAGCGAAGATCAATATTTCGTCGTTTGCTATGATACTGAAGAGGAGACTTGGTCTGCTACAGGATCTAGATTATACACTCGAGATGAATGTGAAGTCTTGAATGTACAGACAGTAGTCTTCCATGCTCCGAATGCCTTTATCTTCTCGATCACTCCTGTACACTATGTCGTAATGGCAATATTTGTGCTAATAGTGGTAGGATACTTTGTGTATAGATTCGTGTTGCTAAATAAAGATTATACTAAAATAATTGACAACTTCAATAAAACGGGTGAGATTGAATTAGGAAATTAAAAACTTGCTATAGCATAGCAAGTTTTTTTTATGTCATGATCGTATGAAAATATGTACTAATGCACACTCTATCATATGGCGTATTACAATTATCATGCACGAGCGAAAAATCTCATTTTATCTAATCACTGTATCGGCGCGAGCATCTTCAGCAAGTATCATCACATCTACCCCGCACTTGTGCTTTACTTTGACAATCATAGACCTATACCTATCAGAGAATATATGTGGGATAGGTATATACCGATCTTAGCAGAATTGGATATCCAAATTTTAAACGAGGAAAATAAACCATTACCTTAATTCGCCTGTCATAATAGAATATATGTACATATGTTCAACGTTTTTATTGTATGCGCGCTCTACCGCCAGCTTGTATAGTGCTAACTGCTCTTGATATTTTTGCTTTAAAATATCTACATCTAATGTGGAGAATTTATAATCTACAATAGTGATACTATCTTTATATTCGATTATCAAATCTACTACCCCTTGCACTAACACTTTATCACTCACAGGACTGTCTGGGACGATCTCATTGTAAGGAATATACAGCATAAAGTCCGCTTCTTTTCTGACATCTACTGAGTCCTTCATCAAAGGACTTAATTGGTCATATGCAAGCTTTATTTTTCTATAATCTACATCTTCATAATCCGTATTCTTTTGATACTCCTTTAGAAAATCTAGATTTTCTAGTGCCGAATGGTAATGCGTACCTATAGTCGCCCTATCCTCATCTGCAGAATATTGTGTATATGGGTTAAACCATTTTTTAGTAGAAAAACTAGTCTTTTGCGACAGCTCACTATTTAGCCCCGTCACAGTATTTTTGATAGGTATGGAAAATTTAGACTGATTTTGATAGACGAATCCAAGATCCGCTCGCTCGATCTCTATTTCTAACGCAGGGCGTATCAAATTTATTTCAGGTAGACTATCTGTAAAATCAATTTCACAATAGTGAAATTCATTTATCCCTTCGCTTATCCGATCTCTATAGCATGAAAGGATCATATTCATAAAACTAGTGTTCTTTATATCTGTAAATATTTTGTCCGTATACTTTCCTGTGATATAGAGCTTATTTTGAGCACGAGTCAGAGCTACATATAATAATCGCATCTCTTCCTTGTATCCCTTTTCCATATTCAATAAATTTATAGCATATTTTACTAGAGCGGTCCTTTTCGTGCGCTCTGTCATGTCGAAATAGTCTACGCCAAAGCCTATGCTGTCATTAAAATTAATGCTGTCATTCTCTCTAAGATAGGAAAACATCTTACTCGCATTATACAATATCACTATAGGATATTCTAGCCCCTTACTCTTATGTATCGTCTGTATCGTTACACTATTTTCATTGTCACTAGACTGAAAGTCGCCCGCGCGACTGACACTGCTCTCCACCACCTCTATAAATTCTGCAATATTTAGGCTATCCTCTATGGCTGTCAATTTATTTATAAACTCATCTAATAGATCTATTTCTCTTGCTCCATTCTCTTTAGCTAAAATATAATATTTCAGCCGGCAATCATTCAAAATATATCTGATCAATCCGCTGTTCGTCATAGTAAAGCTAGCATTCCGAATATTTTCGAGTATCTTGTTTAGCGTAGCCACACTTTCATTTTCCGAATGTGCTAGTAGGCTTGAATAGAGATCATCTTCCGTATGTATCTCTATCAACTGATCAATGTCTATATCTGTGAGAGCAAATATGGTGGCGAGATAATCCACATTATCCGCCGTATTGTTCACACATTTCAATATAGACAGAATCAATCTAATACATTCATTTTTTGCTATATCCAATTTATTCGTCACATTTAGTGGCACAGCATTTGATTTCAATAGTTCTATCAAAATACGCATCGTTTCATCTTTTTCTGACCGTGACAATATAGCGATATCTGAATATTTTATCTTTCTAGTCACCCTTTCTTTTGCATCATAGATGTCCTGTCCTATCAAGTCTGTGATGATTTTTAATACTAGAGTGGCCTCTTTTAATTTAGAATCAGCGTGAATCCTATCATTTATATCTGACTCTACACTATAGATTCCTTGTGCTATTTCTTCACTATTCTCATCTTTTACTAGACAGATTTTCACTTTATCATCTACTATATCTGTACGCTTTGGCTCTATCACATTATCAGGATAGTAAGGTATATCTGCTGAGTCTGACTTCATAATGTTTGAAAATATCTCGTTGATAAATTCGAGCACTTTCGGATTTGACCTGAAATTGATATTCATATCAAAAGCTCTACCTGAATCAGTATCGTTTTTGTACTGCGAATATTTATCTATAAAGCCTTGCGGGCTCGCTCCTCTAAAGCCATATATCGATTGTTTCACATCACCCACTACGAATACCTTTGTATCACTGCCTGCGAGTGCGTTTATAAGTTTATCTTGTAGCGGGTTCACATCTTGATATTCGTCCACGAAAATGTATTTATATTTCGTGTTTAATTCTGTTTTTACTCTATCATTTTTCAATAATTTTAGCATCAATCTATTTAGATCATTAAAGTCTAGTAGGTTATTTTTTTCTTTTAGATTATTGTAATTTTTTATAAATTCAGCCAATATTTCTATAAAATAATCAAAATATATGAGTATTTTTTCATTTTTTTCATCAAAATTTTCATCAATTCCGTTTGCTCTCAGATTTTCTCTCAAATCAGACAAGCTCGATATCGCATCATCGATCTCAGCTAGAGCAAGATTTTCTTTGATCTCTTTTGCTGTAAAAGATGGAATAGAAAGATTGTATAATATGTTCAAATTCGCCTTTAGATTCAGCTTTGTACTAAATTTATTTAGATCAAGAATGAATGTATCTATGGTCGACCTGACAGTCTGATCTAGACTCGAGTAATTATCGCGAATGGATAAAATCACCGCTCTGATTTTTTTATTTATATATGCATTTACTACATTTTCACTCTTAATGCTATTCTCGTATTCGCGTCTTGCTGATAGTAGAAATTCCTCATAATTTTCTATATTCATCAGATTATAATAGCTATCCAATATGAGCTCTTCTACATTGTCTAGATTTCTTCTATTGCCACCAAAAATATCGATCAAAACATTTAGTTTTTCCACATCGTTCGAAAATTTATTGAAGGTAGTCCGCATCGCTCTAGACAAGAAATAATCGCGTGTATTATCACTTATTATTTCAATATTTGGCGAGAGATTTAGTTCGTAGAAATATTTTCGTATCATCTTCGAGCTGAATCCATCGATCGTATCTATGCTAGCTGTCTTTAGTCGCTCGAGGATATCTAAAATCTTTGCCTTATCTTCTGCAGTATCTAGCTCTTGCTTTAATTTTTTCTCTAGTCTATCCTTCATCTCCTGCCCAGCGAGGACAGTAAATGTCACGACTAGAATGCTATCTATAGGCACTCCATCTAAAATGAGATTTGCTATCTTCTCTATCATGACGGTTGTCTTGCCACTGCCTGCTCCCGCACTGACTAGCTGTGCACTCTCTCTCGCATCTAAAATGTCTCTTTGTACTTTCTCAAAATTAGTCATTGTTCACCTCTTTAAAACTAGATAAATTCACCTTATCTACAGCTCTATATTGTATATTCGAAGCGTCATGCATGCAGATATGAGCATATGGGCAATAATCGCACATGTTGCTGATCTCACTAGGCGAAGGCGAAATATATCCCGATTTGATCTCATCCACAGCACGCTCACTCACTCGGCGTGAATATTCTTTCAATGTCGACAATTCTGATTGAGACAATTCTTTATAACCAATGGTCTTTCGTGCGGTACCTGATTTGTTCATCTTGATATTTACGATATCGCTCTTTACTCCAGGCTGAAGACGAGTATCCATAGCTAGAATAATATCATGATCGTTTTTATAAAAACCTTTTAACGAGTAATTCGATGCGATCTCCCGAGTAAAGACATTATGCAAAGGCAGATAAAATACACCGACGACTTCTTTTTTCAGCGTCTGCTCTACCGCTAAGGCATACAAAAATAACTGCAACTTATTGCCATAATAAAGCTCTTTTAGACTTGCATCCGCTTTCCCAGATTTATAGTCGATTATCCTCAGTGCATTTTGATATTCATCTATCCTATCCACTTTACCGATCAACGAGATATTCTTTAGATCCAACCTTGTCTTGTCAAAAAACTCATATTCAAAATATCGAGGCACGAAAGCGCTATTTTCATCAATGTAGGTCAAACCATTTATGACTCGCACTGCTTCGTCTATAATATTTTTTACCATAGGACTAGACGCATTCATCTTTAGGCGTTCATCCCTTTCCAGAATCGAATATACCTCATCTCTACAAAACTCATAAATATCCCCCACCGTTTTATTTCGCTTGTAATAAATATACAAAATTTCATGCAGGATATTTCCGACATCTAGCGACTGGATCTCGTTTCTATTTCGTGGGCGTATTTTCATAGTATTGTTTAGGAAATAATAGAATGGGCATTTAAAATAATTTTCCAGTTGCGACGCGGAGATCACATTTTTATCATCGAAGATATTTAGATTTTTCGCTGAAATATTTTTTATTTCGCGTCTTTTTATCCCAATATCATCCTTTTTTATAGCATTTTTATTATATTTTACAAAATTTTCTATATAATCGCTCTCACTTAGAGCCAAATATCCGTTTTGCGCAATCATAGAAACAGGTATCAGATTATACCTTTTACCTGCTATGTTTATGATGATTTTATTTTTTAGCTCGCGTACAAGATCACTCTCATTTCGAATATATGTAATGGTCAAACTTTTATTGAATGTGAGAGCGAGATTATACACTCTTAATTTTTTTAGTCTGTTTAGAAAAGCTATTGTCGGAGAAAGTTTGTATTTAAAATTAAGTGTCTCTATTTCGCTATCTAGAATAATACCACAATCATATTTCAGACTAGGAGCTGACTCACTCGTACAGTTTGCGATATATAGATGATCAAACACTTCTAGGCTATCCTCTGCCTCTACTATCTTTACAGCATCGAGTGTCAAAGGAAGATTATTGATAGTCACAATATTGGACACATGAGAAAATATATCGTACACGATATCCATATTTGAGTTAGAATAAAATTTCGATATCTCGTCCAATAGGTCAAAGATCGTTTCACTAGACTTCGTCAGTAATATTCTTTCTGTCAGATCAACTTTTTCACTAGCAAGGCTCTCTATAATCTCCCGCATATGGAGTTTCTCTTCCGCTTGATTTAAGATTGATATAAATTTCTCTATTTTAGTATTCCTATCGAAATTAAAAAGATCTATAAATGATATGAGCTCATTTAGGATGTTTTGCTTTCCTTCTTCTACAATAATGGAGCGTAGGTTTTTCCCTTTGAAGTTATAAGCATATATTCGGTGTGTCAGATAATGTTTGTCTTCTTTATTCATTATGAAAAATGGTGAATTGACGATATCAATCAAATGAGAAGTATTGTCTATCTCTAGATTAAATTTTATTATGCTCAATAAAAATTTATAAAAAACACTCTTATTTAGTGAAAAACTGCTGTCTATATAGTAATTTATTTCATATTTTGTGAAAATTTCTTTAATCTGATCTATATAGTTATCCAATCCAAATACTGCCACGCCGAAATTACTATAATGCTTACCATATAATATTTTTGCTCGAATATCGCGTGCTATGAATTCAATTTCTTCGCTAGCTTTGTTTGCTGAAAATAATTTTATCACTTCATTATCTAGCTCGAATTTTTCGTTTTTTATACCATATAGATTGTCTTGTAGGAAGCGCTTTAGCCCACTTATTTGTTTGTCATCATAATCTTCGAGCTTAAAATCATATTCATTTACTATGGCAATATTCTTTAATCTGTCATACATCTCATGATTGAAAATATGTCTATTATTTCCTTTTGATCTATAATTTATGATATTTACATTTGCTATAGACGCAAGCCTCTCTATAATCGTGTATTCAATAGAGGTAAAGTCATCAAACCCGATCATAAAAATATTCGAATTTTCTTTACCTTTAGCCACAGAAAAAGCCGACATCAGAAATAGATCTGAAGCATCCAATAATCCCGCTTTCTCTTGCTCATAATATTGATATACGAGAGCTAGATCATGTATCTTGTCCTTTAACTGCTCACTTTCTGAATCAAAGGCTATCATCTCATCTACCGAAATCTTCGACGCCTTTAGCTGTCCAATAGTATTGAATATCTCTTCAGCATAGGTAAACGAATACGCATTGTTTCTTAGTACTGCAAACTCTAAAATATGCTCATTCAGTATCTTGTGTATTAAAATAATGCTGCCCACTTTACTGATCATCTTTTCTTTCGACACATCACACGACTTTTTCGCAAACCTATTGAGCGTGCTGACCTTTATATTGAAACTAGCAGATATGCTCATATGTTCAAAAATATATCGTTCCATAAATAGACTAAGTTTGTCCGGCACGACTATCTCTACTCTTTCATCGTTATGTTCTTTGCAGAAATCTATCACTCGATTGAGAGCTGAATAGAAAGACCCACAATTAATCAACTTTATCATGTATAAATTTTAGCACAATATCTTTTTTTTTGCAATACTATTTCAGC
>CALWFA010000025.1 GCA_944377465.1 uncultured Clostridia bacterium | reverse complement strand
ACTATACAAATCTCTGTAAATATTTAGCCACGCCATCGTTTTTGACACTGTCAATCACCTCATCTACCATTGCTTTGATCTCTTCGCATGCGTTTTCGACTGCTATGCTATAATGCGTCGCTGAAAACATAGGAATATCATTTTTTTCATTTCCGATAGAGATAGTATCGTCATAATTTGTATTCAGATATCTTATTAATTTTTTAATCGCAACGCCTTTATTTGCGTATGCAGATATGACATCAATGATATTATTTGATTTACTTTTCTCTTGGTTTGCGATCACTACCCCTTCTGATGAAAAAATCTCGAGTTTTATTTTTGGAATATCGCGATCTTTAATTTCATTGAATACCATACCGATTACATTATAATTATTAATGACTTCATCTATTTTATCAAAAGTCTTTTCACTGCCATCGAAATATTTTTGCTTAGTGGTAAATCTATAGTCCTCTGTCACATTTAGGATTAGTCTTAGCTTGTATTTCAGAGCTAGACTATAGAGCTCTTTTACAGCTTGATCAGGGATCTTTTCATAGTAAATTGTCTTTCTAGTAATAGTGTCAAAGACTTCACCGCCGTTGGATGTGATAATGTATCTACTTCCGCCATAACATTTCGCAAACTCCTCTGTCTTTTGACGATTCTTACCGGTGACTAGGACGAATTCTACTTTGTCTTTTACGGATTTTAATGTGTCTATACAAAAGTCAGAGATGTGTCCATCGGGTGTCTTGATTGTATCATTAATATCACTAAAAATAAGCTTTTTCATATTCCACTATATTATATCATAATGTATATTTTTTTCAAGCATTTTTGTGTTATAAGACTCTAAAAAAATGACACTTTTAATGAGTCTAAACTTTTAAAAGACACAGTTTATAATTATTTAGGTAGGGAAGATATTAATCTATCGGTAGCATTTTATGCTGGCATGTGACAAGTTTATAGAAGTAATATATGTTATTTCACTGATAAAAATCAGCATTAGGAAGGCTAAAAGGTAGAGACAGATTAAAGTTTAATAAGGACAGACATATTCTTTTTGTAATATCTAAAGGGCGGACTAAATATAATTATTCTATGAAAGGTCTATCTAGGCTCAAGATTTTTATATTAAATAATAAGTGTCTAATCGTCATGCTTTGCATAATGATATTGCTATCATCTTGTCTCTCAGGCATAGTAGCGTACAGCGTCTCGAATCAAAACGGAATCACGATAGTCTTAGACGCGGGACATGGCGGGCGTGACGGCGGGAGCGTGGGAGCAAACGGCACGATAGAGAAGGAGATCAATCTAGAATACACCCTCGCTCTAAAGGAAAAGCTAGTGTCCGCTGGATACCGCGTCGTACTTACACGGACAGGCGATGATGGACTGTATTCACCCACCGCTAGCAATAAAAAGATGAGCGACATGAAAGCTCGCTTTGAAATAATAAAAGAAGCAAACCCAAATCTAGTCATCAGCATTCATATGAATAGTTTTTCTGATTCGTCTGCGCATGGGGCGACCACTTACTATCGAGACGGTGACGACTCAGGACAGCAGTGTGCGAATCTTATTCAAGCTAGTCTAAATACATATTGTAATGCGCCCACAGAAACGAGCAAAGTGGGAGACTATTATATATTAAACTGCAGTTATTACACAGCGGTGCTGATCGAGTGTGGCTTCATATCAAATCCAGAAGAGGAAGCAAAGCTCAATGACGATTCCTATAAGGATACCTTCGTGGACGCAGTATTCTCGGGGATATTATTATATTTTGGGAATAGACTTACATAAATAGATAAAGTTATAGTACTGATAAATTTACATTTAATAAAATAATAACAAGACAGGTACTCTATGATCTGATAGCGAGTTTTAAAATCTACGATCAATGCTTTTATGTGATTCATGGATTTTTATAAAAATATAAAACACTATCGACCTCTAAATTTTTCCTTTTAGATTGAAGTCCCAAAATAAAAAACTTCTCTATATAAAGAGAAGTCTTTTTTATAGCTTGAGATTTAAAAAATTAAGATCTAAGCTTTTATCGAATTTTGTTTTGAATTGGTACAAATCGCATCGTGATCTAATCGTGATGAGACATAGTCGTCACGAGTTTTAATATCCCGCATCTTCTAGCGTGCGATCGCGGACATAGAGAGAACCTGTGGTCGTGCTGATATCCATAGAAGGTGAGCTGTCAGTGGCACTGTTGATATAAGTCGTCTTTTCCTTATCTTTGTATCCACCGCCCGCGCTGATCTCTAGAAGATTCACATTCACTTCACCTGATTCGGTATATGTGTGCAATTTATACTCGGCAGAGTCAGGCATGATCACTCGTACGCTTCCGCTCTTGGCAGTAATAATATTATTGCCTAAGACCGCATTCATCTCTACATCTACTCTGCCATTACCGTTGACTGTGATAGCGACATTGTCTACATTCCTTATGGTCAATCTACCATTATTAGTCCTAGCAATCAGGCGTCTGTCAGCATCTGTATCTAACGAGTAAGACACATCGAGATTTCCATAATCGGACTGAAAGTTTACGAGTGCTTTACTGGTGCCGATTGTGACATTTCCGTCCTGAGTCGAAGGATTGACGATATCTAGAGCTGTCACTACATTTATGTTACCGTCATTTGTGATCAAAGTAGCTTGCTGATGAGTGGTTTGAATGTCTATTTTTCCAGTCTTTGTGAGCTCGATTCGAATGGCATTTTCTATGCTAGTATCGTTGGCTACCTCGCCTAAGGTAATGTTTGTATCTGAGGAGATTATTTCTACTCTTTGGACCTGTGATATGTCAATACTGCCACCTGCATCGTTGTCGTTCATGTAAAAACTATTACAATTAATCAATCTAAATACAGCTCTGTCGCTAGAGAGTACTACTATATCACCTAAATTGGGCTGTGCCTCAAATAGACCTGTCGTGGAATCGATCGTGACAGAATTATTATTAGTGCCGACCTCTGCTCCGATTTTGAAATCAGCTTTACCTATATCTAAATCCATTGCTCCGCTGACCGAGCCGGAAGTGAATTCAAAATCACCTGATTTAGTAGTGTAACTCAGTTCGGTAATGTTTAGAGAGGAGTGATCAATATAAGTATTTGCTGAGTCATTATTTAGCTCAAGAGCAATGCTAGTATCTGCAGGTATCATGACGGTGATATGTGAGTCATTTCGGACTAGCGCTCCTGTAGGCTCAGTGATGTCGAATACGAGCTCTGATCCGTCTATATCCGCGTCAATGGCGTAGTTACTATTGTCCACTAGCGTGAAGCCGAGCGAGTTTACATACAGACTTACGATGATATTCTCGCTATCGGACGGCTCGACATACACTTCGTACGCGTGTGAATTTACTGTCACTTTATTAAAATTTTCAGCGGTATATCCGTCTGAATAAATGGTCTCGTTTAGACTTAAATATCTGAGTCCAAATATACTTGAATTTGGCACAAAGAACAAATATAATATGCCGAGCATGCATAGCCCGATCAGCAATAGCAGTATGATAGAAAAATACTTCCAAAATGTCTTCATATATATATTTTATATTTTAAGAGTAAATTTGTCAATAGAATGTAGTTGATTTATAAAAATGAGTTTTGTAGTAATATATTAGAAAAATATTTGATAGTTCTCTCTTATTCTAATATGTAGATTTTTAACGACAAGTTTATATTTTTTTGTGCCACTTTGTATTGAAGTCTGGAAATATTAAACCTTTACACTTAGCGCTATTTATTATCGTTTGATTATAATCAAATGCTTTCGTTTAAAAGCATGAGTGTGAAAATTGAAAGCAAAAGAATTTATGTTAATTTGACTATGCTTGCAGTATATTTTGACATCATTATACTGTCAGCAAAACTATAATTAGACAAAGTTTAATTTAGTGTTATTTCTTATTTCATTCATTAGACAAGCAATCTGAAACTGCACGATAATGCGCATTGAGAGAATAGGATAAGCATCGAGAAGTTTTAAGTGAAGATGAGATGAGTGGATTTGAAAATATTTATATCAAGACAAATAAACAATCAATCTCTCGTTTTGATATTAAAAAATAAAAAATCATATTTTCATACCAAAATATATCATAAATTAGCTTCAATTTGATGAATTAATTAAAAAAATATGTTATAATAAAAATATGAAAAATAAAATCAGACGAAAATATAGGAATATTATAGATAAGTTTAAAGATAGCAAAAATGTTTGCTTGATAGCACATCTTGAGCCGGACACAGATGCTCTCAGCAGTATGGTGGTGTTTCGAGCGTTTTTAGAGAAAACCTTTGGATTAAAGGTGGATATCTTCGCTGACAGCGAAATTCTCCCCGCTAACTATCAGCCTATATTAGAAGGTTCGAAATTAAATCCTAAAGTGAAGAAATACGATACCGCGGTGATGATGGACTCTCCGAATCTTGATAGGTTAGGGAAATATAAAGAATTGTTTGAAAACGCTAAAAAAACTTTTGTGATAGACCACCACTCTACGAACAATTATAATGGCGAATACAATATTGTGGAAGTCGTCAGTTCGACTTGTGAGATTGTGTATAAGATTTTAGCTGAATATGACTATCAAATGTCAGTCGCGGAATATGGGAAAATCTATGCGGGCTTGATCACGGATACAAATTCATTTTCGGTGGGCGCTATCACAAGTGACACTTTCAAAATTGCTAGCGTCTGCTCTGAATTTATCGATGTGCACGCTATTAATGCAAATTTCTTTAATTCAAATACCCTTGTAAATATGAGACTTTTTGCTAAGGCGATTGAAAACATGAAAGTATATGAAGACGGAAAAATAATAATTTCCGCCGTGAAAAAATCAGAAATGTCGAAAATACATGCAAATTTTAATGATTTTACTGGAATTATTAATCGAATGGCTACGATAGAGAATTCTCAGCTGATCTGCTTGATACAGCCTAAAGATAATGATTACTATGTCAGCATGCGAGCAAACAATGGCTACGATGTTTCCATTATAGCAAAAGAGAATGGTGGAGGCGGACATATTGGAGCATCTGCATTTATATCAGACAGGAAAATTGCAGAAATAGAATCATTGATTTTAGAGAAATTCATGAGAGAATTAAAATCTAAAAAACCTATCAAATCAAAGTTGTTTTAAAAAATAGCGCATATCTCGCGCTATTTTTTTAATTTTAACGGCGCAAAACTGCGTCATAAATTCTATCTAAGTCATCTTGAGAGTAATAATCTATGTATATTCTCCCCTTTTTATCATTGCCGATCACTGTGACTTTAGTACCTAATTTTCGTTGTAGTTCACTGATGAAATCTTGTAGTTCTTCACTAGGTAGTTTTGGAGTCTTTTTCTTCTTCCCTTTCCCTAAGATTGAATCTACTTCTTTTTCTAGATCACGGACAGTTAGTTTGTCTTTTGCTATCTTCTTTGCCAACATTAGCTGAACAGGGTAGTCAGTGACGGCTACCAAGATTTTTGCATGACCGAAGGATATCTTTCCTTTTTCTATTAGTTCGATCACTTCAGGATATAGGGATAATATTCTGATAGAATTAGCTATGGCAGATCTGGACTTACCTAATCTCTCTGCTACCTTTTCTTGAGTTAAGCCGTATTCGTCCATAAGCTTTTTTATGCCTTTTGCCACTTCTACAGGATTTAAATCTTCTCTTTGCAGATTTTCAATGATGGATATTTCAGCTATTTGTTTATTTGAATAATTCTTTACTATAGCATCGATTTCCTTTAGACCGCATAGTTTGCATGCTCTAAATCGCCTTTCACCTGCTATTATCATATATCCATCTGGCATTTCATTTACAATAATAGGCTGAATCAGTCCATGTACTTTAATACTCTCAGCCAGTTCACTTAAGCTCTCTTTATCGAATTGCTTTCTTGGCTGATTAGGATTTGCATAAACTTTATCGATATCAATCTTTTCTACATCACCATGCCGTATTGTATATTGATTTATTGGCTCTTCTATCTTCTTTTCATTTTCTTCGTCATACACCTTTAATAAACTATCTAATCCTCTACCTAACCCTGGTTTCATATTTTACCTCCAAATGTTCCATGTGGAACAGTTTATAATATTATATTAAAAATTTTCAATGCTGTCAAACAAAAACCATTATAATTTATCATTTATTATAGATTTATATAATACACACCTTATTTTTGTTAAACTATTTTATGTGTTTGATCACTTGTCTGTAGCTTCAGTTTATGTCATGAAGAAAAATTTTAAAAATATTGAAAATTTTAATGTATTTACCTTAAATTTCACTATAATTTTGAATATTTAGAAATTTTATACAATCCAATGTGATATTTATATAATATATATTGCATATAAACATAGTTTTCATATTTTTAAGTAAAAGGTTTAAATTAATATTTGTATACTTCTATTAGATGATTGATTACAGCTTTAATAACTACTATATGATTAACTAAAAAATATAGAATTTTAATAAGAATGTTCCATGTGGAACATTTGTAATAATACATATGTGAAAATACAATATTTGCCTTATAGTATATAAAATATAGCCATATGTAAATAACATTGTTATGAAAAATAAGGTCGTATACAAAGTATTCCGATAAGATATGATTTTTATATAGACAAAGAATACATATTATTTATTAATTCTAAATATCAGTTAGTTTGTAATAAAAATTATTGTAGCAGACTTTTGAGAAAGTCTTTCATTTGACAATTATGAAATGTTCCATGTGGAACAATTAAGCTCATAAGTATGAATTAAACTCATAACAACAATCTAAATGTATCTAAAACAAACAATGTACATATTATTTCATATATAAAAATACAGACCAATATATAACAATATTGATTATAGAATACATATCATAATATAAAATTAAAAACACATATATTATAGTATTATCATCTATCAATGTGTGGCTTTCTTATATCTCAAATATTATAAACCTTCTAAATAAAAACAAATGTTCCATGTGGAACATTTAAAGATATAGAAATAAATCTAGAATGTATTTAAAAATTCTATTCACTTCAAGTATGTATAATATATATAAATTTATTGATATGTAATGATTAAGGTTTAATAATGTTAACTATAAAGTAAATGTATCATATTATTAAATTAAAAATAAATATTAGGATATAATCACTTATCACTATATGATTTTCTAAGATGATAGATATAATAAAGTTTTCTAATAAAAATAAAATGTTCCATGTGGAACATTCGTTATTGATCTGTGATATAAGAGATCAAAAAGGTAACCATGTAGTTACCTTATCTATTGTTTTTTAGAAATTCGTCACACAAAGCTTTGTAAGCCAGAGCTCCTTTGCTTTTACCGTCATACATCATAATCGGCATGTTATGACTAGGACTCTCAGCTAATCTTATGTTCCTGGGGATATATGTATCATATACTTTACTACCGAAATGTTTTCGAATGTCGTCTGCCACTTGTTGAACTAAAGTACTTCGTGTGGCTTTCATGGTAAGAAGTACTCCTTCGATTTCGATATCTGGATTTAAATGTTTTTTGACTAATCTAACAGTATTCATCAGCTGTCCAAGACCAACCATAGCTAAATATTCACATTGAATAGGTATTAATATAGTGTCAGAAGCTGTCAAGGCATTTACAGTCAATAAACCTAAAGAAGGCGGACAGTCGATAAATATGAAATCGTAATTATTCTTAATATCTTTCAGAGCTTCTTTAAGTACAGTTTCACGATTGTCCACATAGACGAGATCTACTTCCGCTCCAGCTAGATCTACAGTAGAAGGCACTACATCTAGATTTTTTACAACCGATTTATATATTGCGTCCGTGATATTTGCCTCGCCTAAAAGTACTTCATAGACGGTGCTGTCGTGTTTTTTTGGCTCGACGCCTAGGCTGGAACAAGCGTTTCCTTGAGGGTCAATATCTATCATTAAAACTCGTTTACCGCTCGCAGCGACATAAGATGCCAGATTTACACAGCTTGTAGTCTTGCCGACTCCACCTTTTTGATTGGTAACAGAAATAATTTTGCCCATAAATTCTCCTAAATAATAAATATATATAATATAATAGTATTTTTTTTATAATTAATCAATCAATTTTTCAAAAAATTTCTAAAATTAATAAAAATATAGCAAAAATTAATAAAAAATGCTATTTTTTATAGTGAAAATGTACATTTTTTAAATTTTATAATTGCTAGAGATATTTACATATAAGCTTAAAAATGAGTTGACAAAATGTGCGCTAAATTTTATACTATAAGCATAAATATTAGGAGCATTTATGAAACCAGTCTATTCTATAATTGTACCCGTCTACAATGAAGGGGGAGATGTCATTCCTCTCTTTTATAATGCAATCACTCCAGTCATGGAGAGTCTAAAAGAAGATTATGAAATAATCATGATCAATGACGGCAGTAAGGACGATTCTCTAGATATCATTAAAAGCTTTGCAGAGAAGGATCCTAAGATCAAATATATCAGTTTTTCTAGAAACTTTGGTCAACAGCCCGGTATCTTCTGTGGCTTAGAGCACGCGAAGGGAGATGCCGTAATCATCATGGATGTCGATCTACAAGATCCTGTCGAGGTCATTCCTATGATGATAGAAAAATGGAAAGAGGGATATCAAGTCGTACACGGCAAGCGAACCAAACGAAAGGGTGAGTCAATATTTAAAAAGGCGACTTCTGCTATGTATCTAAAATTTTTGGAGAAAATTAGCGGACTTAAGATACCTAAAAATGTAGGAGAATTTAAACTGCTAGATAGACAGGTCGTGGATACGATAAATGCCATGCCAGAGCATGACAAATATCTACGCGGGCTTACATCATGGATAGGATATAAGCAGACAGAGGTAGAATTCGTCCGAAATGAGCGATCTGCGGGCTCGACGAAATATTCGATCAAAAAGCTGGTAAAACTAGCGGGAAATGGAGTGATCTCATTTTCCACTTGGCCACTGACTGTCTCGATGAAATGTGGGTTAATAGGCGGATTTCTAAGCCTTGCATGCTTCATCACTTTCATTGTGCTAGCATGCTGTAAGATAGTGTTGCCTCTGACCGCATGGCTATTCCCTACCATTGTGTTGATGTTCTCAATATTATTCGTATTGACAGGGTTCAATAATATTTATCTGCGTCGCACCTATGAAGAGACCAGAAATCGTCCGCGCTACATAATAGACGAGACAAATATAGATAAGGCAGATTCAAATTAAATCACTTCAAAATAGGTTAAGACAAATTGGTCACGCCTATAATCAATATAAGATGATATTCAATACGATCTCTACAATTACACTAAATCTAATGATATAAATCCAAAGACAAAAAATAGATAAAACAAAATCACAATAAAGTTGAAATGAACCTCCTTAAGTGTCTAACTTTTTGGGTCGCTCCAAGTTCACAATAAATGATAAATATAAGTATAGAGAATATAATAAGAAAAGCTCTAAAAGTGTAAAAGATCTATTCAAATCGTTAGATGAAAAAATAGAAATGTCTAGTGTTGTATATACCATTTGAAAACATTTTGCTTAGTCGAGAGAAATCAATAGAAAGCAATGGATAAACAATGAAGATTTAGTATGAGATAAGTCATTAATATGAAATAAATCAGACTAATTCATAAGAAAATCATCGATCACTATCGAAACTTGCTGGGAAAAACAATAGAAATGAAACAAACGAGAATTGCCATAATTTAATCACTGCTTGCAATGCATGGAATATCAGTCAAAACGGAGTAGACAAAAAATATGACGAAGGAACAAACGGACAACGGAAGAGCGCTATTTATAAGCAAACTCAAATCCTTAGGAGAGCATACGCGCCTAATGGATTTTTTGATAACAATAGCACTACTCATCACCGCTTTAGTTTTGATGAGTCCGTTTATTGCATCTGAATATATAGTCGGTCATGACACCCACTATCATGTCTCACTCGTAAATGCGATATATGACACTTGGGGTAATGGCAATATTGGAGATCGTATCGTGTCCTTGATAGCGCAAGACTATGGCTACGGCTCAGGCATCTTCTATTCACTCGTACCTGCGACTCTCGCGGTCTTGTTTATGAAAATGTTTTCGATCTCTGCTTCTACTGCTATAGCGCTTGAGCTAGTGCTTGTGTATTGGCTAGGAGCAGTGGTAGTCTATTTCTTTTCAAAATCGATATTCAAAAAGCGCTCGCTCGCTATCATCACAGCCCTTGTCTATCAATTCTTCCCTTATCTAATGGGTGACATATACGAGAGATTTGCGCTAAGCGAGACATTTTTGATCGTCGCCGTGCCTCTCATCTTCTACGGTCTATACTCACTCATAAATGAGAATCGTCCGATCAAGTTTTTCGTGCTATTCACGCTCGGATATGTGCTGGCGATGTTTATGCACTTTACCATGTCTATATATATCACGATCTATGCTGTGATATATCTTTGCTTT
This sequence comes from uncultured Clostridia bacterium, assembly GCA_944377465.1. Taxonomy (GTDB): domain Bacteria; phylum Bacillota; class Clostridia; order Christensenellales; family UBA1242; genus Onthoplasma. The sequence goes on along the minus strand of CALWFA010000025.1, from coordinate 1,544 downwards.
TATATAAAAAAGATTTTCAAAGAAAGACAGTATATTTACATAATCTTGTCATGTGTCACGATCCTGATAATCACGAGCGTATACTATGTGCCAATGCTGATCAACTACGGAGACACTCTGGCATCTCGGCTGTCTCGCACATCTGGCTATCTATCCTACACTGGCACTTGGGCGTTTACTTCATTTTGGCTAGTAGGGAACACTGTATCGAACTTCGCCGTGATAGGATCGTATATATATTATTTGGTAAAGAATAAAGGGCAAAACACGCGTGCGAATATCTGCCTATTTACGCTACTGGTGGTTAGCTTCGCCATGTCTACGGTGATATTCCCATGGGTAATATTTCCAGACTTTGTAGGGAATCTGCAGTTCGCTATGCGACTGTTTTTAGTCAATGCTTTGTTTTTAGCGGTCGCGTTTACATATCTACTCACAGTGTGCAAGAGTACCATTTGCAAGGCGGTAGTGACGATAGTAGTCTCTTTAATGAGCGTGATGATGTTTGTGTACGGCAGCGTGGTTTGGCATGCTCCTAATGAATACTGGAAAGTGATGATCAAAAAGGAAACCGTAAATAGCACAATATCTGGGCACAGCTATGAGACGGGCTTAGGCGGAGGGAAGAATGGAGACTATTTGCCGACCAATGCGACACAGGAATACCTGTTTACTCGAGCTAATGAGGCGCTAGTGATCGACTCGAATGTGGAGATCAAAGAGCTGGCAAACTACCAATCTATCAATCAATTATCTTTCATCGTGATGCCGAAATCGGACGGATATGTCGTGCTAAATTTACCATATTCAATCTTTGCAGACTGCGAAGTTTATCAGATGACGACGGGCTGGGAAAATTATTCGCTCGAAGGGGCCCGATTGTCCCCTCAAGAGATAGGTGGAGAGGAATATTTGAGAATAGATTTTGTAGATAGTGAGAGTGAGTGTAAGTTTACTATTAGCTACACAGAAGATAGCGCTCTCAATCAATATCTAATCGAAAATCCATTTGAATTCATCGCTCTGTCGGGAGAATTCGTGGCGCACAATTTCGTGCGGGAAAACTCTCAACTATACACCGTCGATTTTGATATCAGCACGGAGACGACGATCGAATTGCCTACGCTTTACTATAAAGGATACACCTTGACTTATACGACAGCCTCAGGCGAAAACATTAATCTGACGGCAGAACATGGACGAAACGGTTTCATCGAGATCACCTTGTCTGAGTCGGGCACACTGCGGGTAGAATTTACAGCGGAATATATCGATATATGTGAAATCATCTCACTCGTAGGTGTAGTGATCTATCTAGGGACAATCATTGTGCTGATATTATTAAAAAGGAAAGGGCGCGACAGTCTGACACCAGAAGGTAACCAAGATGAGTCTGTAAATTTATCCGCTGGTCAGTCAGAATCTGGCAAAGATAAGAGAGTAAATAGTTCGGATATAGCTCCTCAATAAGACGCGGATGATGGGAAATAAATTTCTAAAAAAATCACTACAAATAAAAATATATAAAGAATACAGCTAAAAAA
>CALWFA010000024.1 GCA_944377465.1 uncultured Clostridia bacterium | reverse complement strand
GGACCTACCGCATTGACACTATCGAGTCTGATTAACAAATATGATTATAAAGGTAAAAAAATTTCAATAGATTTCAAACCCGCACTTTCATTTGAGCAGTTAGACGATAAGTTTATTCGAGAATTCACAGACTACTCTAAAAAAGATTTGAAGACATATATAAAATCATTGTTGCCGAATAAAATATGTGATTATTTTATGTCTCGGCTGGGTATTATTAATAAAAAATTGTCAGATATGACAAAAACTGAAAGGCACACTCTTATTAATTCTTTGAAAAAATTTGACTTTTCAGTAAAAACATTAGATAATGTAAATGTGGGGATTATCACTTCTGGTGGAGTAGATATTAAAGAAATTGATTCCAAGACTTGTGAGAGCAAACTAGTGTCTAATTTATATTTTGTAGGAGAGATATTAGATGTCGATGCTCTCACCGGTGGATACAATTTACAAATCGCTTGGTCGACAGCGTATCTAGCCGGAAACAACTTAAAAGGAAAAATATAATGTTATACTATATCGCTATTTTTATTTTATTGATTCCGTTATCAATACTATTCCCAATCAAAAAAATAGGGAAAAAACATCTCAAATCATTGAAAGGCAAAAACTTCATCATATCGTGCAATCATATGTCAAATATGGACCCGGTGATGATGGATATCACATTTAATAAGAAACATAGATTCTTAGCAAAGAAAGAATTGTATAAGAATAAATTTTTTGCTAAATGTATGAGAAGTTTAGGTGCGGTCGAAGTAGATAGAGAGCATGTGGATCCTGCATCGATACGAGAGATATTCCGCTTGATCAAAAAAAATAAACGCATTTGTATCTTCCCGCAAGGGACGCGTGCTAAGACAATAAAAGTGGAAGAAGGAAGCGCTAAAGAAGGGGTGGCTTTATTCTCAATACGCACAAATACTCCAGTGGTGCCTATGATGTTTGATAGAAAATTTAAGATTTTTCATCGCACAAAGCTATTGATAGGAGAGCCTATCTATCCAGATATGTCTAGGAAAAAGGACACTGCATATGTCAGCGAATTTGCGAATTTTATAATCGAAAAAATGAATGAATTGATAGACACTGAAAATGCAAAAATAGCAGAAAAGAAATCTAAAGCACTAGAAAAATTGGAGCTAAAAAGACAAAAAAGAGGAGCAAAACAGCAATGAAGATGAAAGACTTTAAAATAAATATGACTCAATACAACAGAGGAGACATCATCACAGGCACGATAGTAATGATAGGTGAAAAAGAGGTCGTAGTTGCTTTGGGTGGATTAAAAGAAGGCGTCTTCCCGAGAGAAGAACTGGACCCCGCCTTCAAGATTGGCGATGCGATACTTGTGATGGTCACGGGAGACATTGACGACAAAGGATGTCTGATACTAAATCATTCTAATGTAAATACCGCTTTGGAAGAAAAAGAAAAACTAAAAAACCTAAAAGTCGGTAGTGAATTTGAATTCAAGGTGTCAAAAATCGGCAATAACGGTATGACGGGTGAGTTTATGGGATATAGAGTATTCTTGCCTTACTCACAGTGTACCGCTCTAGATTTTGTAAATAAAGATACTTTGTCTGGACACAAAATTAGCGCTATAGTGATAGAATTGGACAATATAAAAAAATCAATAGTTTGTAGTACGAAATTATTAGCGAGTGCTCAAATCACACCTGTAAACATAGGAGATGTCCTGTCAGGCACAGTCATTAAGGTAGAAGATAAATATGCAATCATACTATTAGAAAACGGCGCGAAAGCAAAGCTATCAATATCGGATGCCTCGTATGATCATATCGAAAAGATATCAGAAATAGTCGAGCTAAACGGAATCTACAATTTTAAAATATTAGAGACGAATAGTGATTTTTCACGCGTGAGTGTGGGCTTAAAACAGCTCCAAGAAGATCCTAAAGCAAAATTATTTGATGCGCTGAAAGTCGGTGATATAGTAGAGGGTGAGGTGGTAAAGATCTTGCCAGTCGGTGCGGTGATAAAATTAGATAATGGACTCACAGCCATGGCGCTTACTCGCGAGAATAGTGATAGGGCAAATGTAGCCACTCATTATATCTATAAGCTACATAGCAGGGTAAAAGGTGTCATTTCAAACCTAAATAAGACTAGACAAAAAATCAATATTGTCACCAAGACGAAAAAAGAAGTGTGATTAGATCAAAAGTTGAGTGGAGAATATTCACTCGATTTTTATTTATTATTTTGAGTTTATTACAGAAATGTAATTGAAAAAACATACCAAGTATTAGTTTTTTATTAATTCAAAATATTTTTGTTTTACAAAAAAATGTAAATATGATAGACTAAATGCATGAGAACTATGGGAATTGATTTTGGGCTAGCGCGGATAGGTATAGCATTGTCAGACGAGACGAAATTCTTAGCCAATCCTTATGAAACCTATAAAAGAAAAAACACATCAGCAGATATTGATTATTTCATAGATCTGATCAAGTCGAAGAATGTAGATGAGATAGTGTGCGGACTGCCACTCAATATGCAGGGCGAAGAGCAAGAGATCGCACATCAGACACGCGAATTCATGGAGCAAGTCGCAAGTAAGAGCGGAGTACCTATTCATTATCTAGACGAAAGGCTATCATCTCAGATGGCAGAGGATATCCTAAAAGAGCGTGAGCGAGATTGGCGAAAGAGAAAGGAAAAATTAGATGCTGTATCAGCTACTCTGATTTTGCAAGATTACCTTGATACTAGGAGTAGGTATTAAAATTATCAAAAATAATAAAGGAGAATGTATGAAAGATTTAAAGCAAGAGATTTATCAAAAAAATATTAGCACTACAAATACTGCTAGCAAATTGATCGACAAACTAATGGACGAAAACAATACAGAGAATGTGTCGCTTCGCAATGCAAATGGACAGGTGATCACATTTGAGCGTATAGCGATCGTCTCTTTAAATGAGCCTAATATTTATTATGCGATTTTAGTGCCGGTATCTGAGCTACCAGACATAGAGGATAATGAGGGTATAGTATTGAAGCTTGATATATATCATGAAAATTTCATCGTAGTCAATGACGAGAAACTATGTGATAGTGTACTAACGGAATACGAAAGAATGATAAATGAAGACAACGACGATTCAAATGACGATTCAGATGATAAAAATTAGCTCAAAATTATTGACAAAATAATTAAAAGTTGATAAACTAAATTCGTTCAATGAATAGCACCTATCATGATTGCTAGACTGTTGCCGTTTGGTTTGATAGCAAGGAGACTGATAGGGAAGAGACAAACAGGAGGTTAATTTATGTCAGTTATTTCAATGAAACAATTATTAGAAGCGGGTTGCCATTTCGGTCACCAGACTAGAAAGTGGAATCCAAAGATGAAGAAATATATCTTCACAGATAGAAATGATATTCACATCATCAATCTAGAAGATACTTCAAAGAAGATCGATGAAGCATATGTTTTCATCAAAGAAAAAGTGCTCTCAGGAGCAAATGTACTATTTATCGGTACGAAGAAGCAGGCTAGCGAGACTGTAAAGCAAGAGGCGGAGCGTTCTGGCATGTTTTATGTAAACACTCGTTGGTTGGGTGGTACTCTTACTAATTTCACCACGATTAGAAAGAGAATAGACAGAATGAACAAGCTCAATAATATGGAGACCCTTGGTGATTTTGATCTTCTTCCAAAGAAAGAAGTGATCAAATTAAAGGCAGAGAGAGATAAGCTCGCAAACAATTTGACAGGTATCAAGGATATGACTTCTTTACCAGGCTTGATCATCTTAGTAGATCCGCACACAGAGCATATCGCAGTGAAAGAGGCAAAGAGACTCAATATCCCTACTGTAGGTATAGTAGATACCAATAGTGATCCAGATGATGTCACTTACTGCATTCCTGCAAATGATGACGCTATTGGATCAGTAAAATTGATACTCAGCGCTTTGACTGACGCTATCATGGAAGCAAAGGGCGGAGAGATTCTTCACGACTTAAATGCTGAAGACGAAGATGTATCAATGGAAGCAATGGTCAGTGGCGACATAGTGAAAGACGAAGAGCCTAAGCAAGAGAAAAAGAGACCCGCAAAGCGCGTGAAAGAGAAAAAGGCAGAAGAGACTACTAGCGAAACAAAATAAAGGATATGTAGATGTCGGTAATAGAGATAATCGGTATAATTGCGACAATAATAATAGTGATAGCCATGTGCTTTAATACCACGACGATCAAAGGAAACTATTGATGCGAATATTAAATATTATAGGATCATTAGTTTTCGTGATTTATGGCTTAATACTGCCGGCTTATAGCACAGCGCTATTAAATGGTGTATTAGTGTTCGTCAATGCATACCGATTATTAATGTTGATTGTCAAACAAAAAAATAATAAAATAAAAGATAAGGAGTAATTATGAGTATTAGTATTACTGCAAAAGATGTCGCAGATTTGCGCACAATGACTGGCGCTGGTATGATGGACTGCAAGAAGGCATTAGTCGATGCTGAGGGCAATGTAGACAAAGCTATCGAGCTTCTTCGCGAGCGTGGTGTGGCTAAGGCTGCGAAGAAAGAAGGTAGAATCGCAGCAGAAGGCGTAGTAGGCGCGTATGTGAACGGCAACATTGGCGTCTTGATAGAAGTGAATTGTGAATCAGACTTTGTATCTAAGGGCGAGAAGTTCCACGCTATAGTAGACACCTTGGCTAAGGTCGTAGCAGAGAATCAGCCTAAAGATGTAGAAGAGCTAAATGATTGCAAGGTGGACGGAGTCACTGTTCGAGAATATATCACAAATCAGACAGTAGTAATAGGCGAGAAGATATCTATTCGTAGATTTGTAGTATATAGCACGAAGGGTAAGATCGAGACCTACATACACATGGGTGGCAAGGTCGGCGTCATGGTAGAGGCAGATCCTTTCATGGCTGGAGCGGAGTTGCTACACGATGTAGCACTGCAGATCGCAGCAAATAAGCCTGAATATGTGGCTAAAGAGGATGTGCCAGCTTCTGTGATCGAGAAAGAAAAGGAAATCTTGCTCGTCCAGATGCAGAATGAAGAAAAGAATGCCAATAAGCCACGCGAGATACTAGAAAAAATCGTAATGGGCAAAATCGGCAAATATTATACTGAGAATTGCTTGTTAGAGCAGGCTTATATCAAAGATGATTCGATGACTATCTCTAAATTCATTGGCGACAATTTCAAGATCGCTCGTTTCACTCGCTGGGAAATGGGTGAAGGCTTAGAGAAGAGAAATGATGACTTCGCAGCAGAAGTGGCAGCTCAGACTAAGAAACAATAGAACTAGGCTAATTATGAAGTGACTCTATAGAGTCACTTCATCTTATTTGTGCTAAATATATAGAGTTTGTGCAAATATATGGAGAATGTTATGAAATTATATCATGTATCTACTATTCCAGATTTGAAAATCTTAGAGCCACATGTTTCTACGCATGGGAAAGCTTATGTATACGCCACATCAAACTTATATTTTTCTTTATTTTTTGGCGGGAAAGAGAGTTGTGGCGATTTCGACGGCATTTATGGATTAAGACTAGATAAAAATAGACCTTACTTTTACGAAGCATACGAAGGTGCTCTCAAGAGAAGATTCGACGGAGCAGTGTGCTATATCTATGAGGTCGATCCGTCTACATTTATGTCAGGGAAGACTTCATTTAAAGGTGAAGTGGTGAGCGAAAAGCCTGTCAAAATTTTAAATTGTAAGAAAGTCGAAAATTTATATGATTTCTTATTGAAACTAAATAAAGAAGGAAAAATAGGATTACACTTTTTTGAAGATACGGAAGAATACCGAAAGATGATCGATGATCATGTCACCGATAGAATAGTTAGATTCGGTATTCTAAATTTTAAAGATAGTGGTCTTTATAAATTTTGCGAAAATCATTTTCCATCGATTGTTAGACGCTTGGAAGCTGAGATTGCAAAGCCATAAATGGCATACTTTCAATGAGACAATATTACTTGGAAGACGGACTTATGATAAGTCTGTTTTTTAGTATAAATGTATTAGTCTCATTTCTTTCATGCATGGTATACGCTGAATGTCTATATCAATATGAATAATATTAAGCTTGGCGGATACTTAGAGAAGAGAAAGGGTGCTCTCGCTATTGGGTGAAATTTTGAACGAAAGAAAATATTATAAAGTGAGCTGTACTAAGTGCAGTTCTTATAAGCTAAAATAAATATTCGTTTTATGTTATATTTCAATGATGAAATATAGCTAATATAAAACAAATTTTCTTTTCAGTGCTTTACTCTATATTTGATGAAAAGTGATCTGTCGTACAGCTTTAGGTATTGACAAATTGACTATTCGGTGCTAAATTATGCATAGTTATGGAAAATTTGATTGTAAAGGCGACTAAGAGAAGAAGGTTTGATTTTGATCTATTTTTTTCTTATCTTTTGCAATACAAATCAGAATTTGGCAATTGTAAAGTACCACGAAATTATGTAATTAATGGGTATAAACTAGGTCAAAAAGTATTTTCTATTAGGTCGGGCAACATATTATTAAATGAATCGCAAAAATTAAAATTAGATAATATTGGTTTTGTTTGGAATGCTACATTTTATTTTAACTTTGAAAAATTTTATAAACATTTAGCTGAATATAAAGCTCGGTTTGGTAATTGCAAAGTGCCTCAAGACTATGTTATCAATGGATATAAATTAGGTGAAAAAGTACATTCAATTAGATCAGGAAATATAAAAGTAAATACAGAACAACGATCACAACTAGACAGTATAGGTTTTGTTTGGAATGCTTTAAACCATAATTTTAATGAATTTTACAGTTATCTAATTGAATACAAGGCTCAGTTTGGTAATTGTAAAGTGCCTCAAGACTATGTTATCAACGGATATAAATTAGGACGCAAGGTCAATGGAGTTAGATCGGGAAATATAAAAGTAAATACAGAACAACGATCACAACTAGATAGTATAGGTTTTGTTTGGAATGCTACATTTTATTTTAACTTTGAAAAATTTTATAGATATTTAATTGAATACAAAGCTCAGTTTGGTAATTGTAAAGTGCCTCAAGACTATGTTATCAACGGATATAAATTAGGGAAAAAGGTCGATGGAATTAGATCAGGGAATATAAAAGTAAATACAGAACAACAATCACAACTAGATAGTATAGGTTTTGTTTGGAGCGTTTATTCTATTGCTAAACAGAAAAATTTTGATTTTGATGAGTTTTATAGATATTCAATTAAGTATAAGATTCAGTACAATGATATCAATGTTCCTTATGATTTCATATTAGAAAATTATGAATTAGGTTTTTATATGAGAAGCATTCGTACTCGTCGTGTAAGGCTTACAGCTGACCAGATAGAAAAACTAAGAGATCTTGGTTTTGTATTTGATACACACAATCAACTTTATCCTAATATTACATATTCAATAGATGATAACTCAAATTATCTAGCGCAACATATGTTAGATGGAGATATGTCGGCAAGAGTTATGCTTTATAAAAAATTTATTCCAGTAATATATTTTTACGCAAATAAAATGCCAAATAAAACACTAAGAGATGATGCAATTTCATATTTGAGCGAGAAACTCTTGCTTATTTTAGATAGAATTCGCACTTCTAATAATATTTTCTCATACATCAATAAATCAATGAAAGGATATAGTTTAACTTTCTTAAAAGATTCTCATAAAGATACAGAAATCAGCATTTACACACCAAAAGACGGTACCGACGATTTAACAATAGAAGATAGCCTTAAATCTGACGAAAATGGTAATCCTGATGTGATCGTAAATTCTAGAGTCTTCGACGAACAATTAATATCAGCGATAAAAGGATTACTGACAAAAAGTGAATTTAGATTGATCGCATATTATTTTGGCATCGATTGTGAGAGAAAGACGATCGAAGAGCTGGCAAATAAATACAATGTGACAGACATAAAGGTGAAGAAAGCTATATCGCGCATAGTTAGAGATTTAAAATCCGAATTAAGCGAAAGCGAGTGGAGCGACAGTTTTTAGTCGTCAATATTTCATATAATTTCTATAAATATTTTAATCTAATTAGTCATAGATGATATATATAAGATTTGTATCGATATCTTCATTTGCATATAAAATGACTTGCAATTTTTTCTGAAATCGTGTAGTATAATAGAATAGGAGAAAATATGGACGAAAATATAGAAATTACATTGATGGAATATGAAGATAATCTGAAGAAATATTACGATCATCTTATCGACGAATATATGATGATCCGAGTAGGTAGGGCGAATCCAAAATTGATAGAAAATATCAAAGTAGATTATTATGGCACTCGCACCCCTATCATTCAGACGGGTAATATTACAGTGCAGGACGCTAGGATGCTAGTCGTCTCGCCATGGGATGTGTCTACACTGAAATCGATCAAAGCAGGCATAGAAGCAGCTAATCTAGGAGTGAGTGTCAGCGACGATGGCAAGATCATCCGCGTAGGCTTCCCTATGCTCACAGAAGAGCGTAGAAAAGAGTTTTCGAAAGACGCAAAGAAGCTATTGGAAGAATGCAAGATCGCTATGCGCAATGCTAGGCGTGATTGTCTAGATATTTTCAAGGAGATGAAGAAGAATTCTACGATCAGCGAGGACGAATACAATAGCTTAGAGAAAGATGTACAGAAGACATTAGACACATTCACGGACAAAGCAGATAAGAGCTGTGAGAAGAAAGTATCAGAAATAATGGAAGTGTAGAATGAATTTGGAGAAACTAAAGTCTAACCCTAAGATGCCGAAGCACATCGCCTTTATACTAGACGGTAATGGCAGATGGGCAAAGAGGAGAGGGTTACTTCGCAGTCTAGGACACAAAGCCGGATTTGACAATCTAAAAAAGCAAGTAAAATTCGTACAAGAGCTGGGTATCAAAAATCTCTCGCTTTATTGCTTCAGTCAGGAAAACTGGAATCGTCCGAAAGAAGAAGTCGATTATCTAATGAATATATTTTCAGACATGATAGACGAGTTTAGAAAAGATTATTTAGACAAGGATATTAGGATACTGATATCTGGTGACCTAGATGATGAGCGTGTGCCATACGAGACACGCGTCAAAGCGAAAAAACTGATAGAAGATACTAAGGAAAAGACGGGTTTTGTGATCAATGCTTGTATTAATTATGGAGGCAGACAGGAGATAGTAAGGGCTGTAAATAATATCATTAAGTCGGGAGCAAACGCCATTAATGCAGAGGATTTTGACAATTATCTGTATACAAAAGATCTACTTCCGCTAGATTTCATCATTCGCACCTCTGGTCAGCTCCGTACCAGTAATTTCATGCCATGGCAATCAACATATAGTGAATGGTATTTCCCTAAAAAACTATGGCCTAGTTTTTCAAAACGCGATCTCGTGAAGTCTCTAAAACTCTTTATGAGACGAAATAGGAGATTTGGAGCGATAAAGGAATAAAATGAAACAACGATCAATTACCAGTGTTTTCATAGTTTTGGCAGTCGCGCTAGTAGTCGCTAGCAAGTTTTTGCCATACAATATTGGTACTTATATATTTGATTTGTTTATTCTTTGCATCGTCTTGATTTCTTGCTTTGAAATAAACAATATCATGGAGCAAGCAAATAAACATGCGAATAAATTGATGACAGTGATATTCGCAATAGTGAACTATGCAGTGCTATTAATCTCGCTCGAATATTTGGCGTATTACTATATAGTATTAGTGCAGATAGCGGTATTAATATGTTATTTTCTGATTTCAATGGCGGTAGAAGCTATAAAAAATAAGGATTTACCATTCCGTGCTAGTATAAAAATCAGTATAAATACTATTTTCACTTGTGTCTATCCAGTTTTCTTATTCTCTCTATTTGTCAGTATTAATCATATTGATATATACACAGGCGTAGAAAAAATGTCTGTGGTATTGATACTGCTAGTTTTCGCTATTACCATGCTGACCGATTCATTTGCGTATTTAATCGGACGAGCATTCAAAGGTCCAAAGCTGGCACCGCATATTAGCCCAAATAAGACTATCAGTGGTGGGATAGGTGGACTCCTAGGCGGTATGGCTGGAAGCATGCTGGTCTATGCACTAGTAGCCAATGTGCCTATGTGGGCAGATTTGCTACAAACATACAATCTCGCTTGGTGGCATTTCTTAATCCTTGGACTAGTGGCTTCCGTATTTAGTCAATGCGGTGATTTGTTTGAAAGTAAATTAAAGCGAATAGCAAATGTAAAGGACAGCGGTGCGATCTTCCCAGGTCATGGCGGGATGCTAGATAGAATAGATGCTATGACATTCTGTGTGGTGGTCATATACATTACTTCCATCATCATCATGATAGTATAATGTACGAAAATTTGCTTTTTTGTAATAAAAAAATTATTTTTAATATATAATTAAAGGAAAGTATGTCCAATTTACTCAGTGTTTCAACTGTATTTACTTATATTGGCTATATCATACTAGCCATAGTTGTTTTGCTATTCATGGTGTTGATCCACGAGCTCGGTCACTACACTGCTGGTAAAATTTTAAAATTCAAGATCAATGAATTCAGTGTAGGATTTGGACCTAAATTACTACAAAAGACGAAAAAAAATGGCGAAAAGATTACTCTGAGAGCATTTCCTTTAGGCGGATATTGTGCATTTGAAGGTGAGGGCGAGGACGGTGCGGAAAATCCTCAAGCCTTCAATAATCAAAAGCCATGGAAGCGCTTGATAGTGCTATTTTTTGGCGCGTTTTTCAATTTTCTTAGTGCCATCATCTTTTCGTTCATCTTGCTTTTGTCGTGCGGATACGATTTGGTAGAAGTGAAAAATGTGGGCACGGATTCTATCAATTACTCCATTTTAGAGAGTGGAGATGTCATATATGGAATAGACGGAAAAGAGATCGACTTTGTAGATGATGAATACATGAATACACTCATCTCGATCACTGTACAAGAAGATTATTCTAAGTATTCTGGCACAGATGAAGAGCTGAAGGCTGAATACTCATTTGTCTCAGAGGGCAAGACATATTATATGGACACTAGATCAATATTGTTTAATATTAGGCGAGACGGCAATGAAATCTCCTTAGACGGAAATATAAATGTAATATATGACGCAAATGGAGAGTACACCGGCTGGTCACTTTTGTCTAGCGAGAGAGAAAATAATGAAGAATTTTCTATCGGAAATTATCGATATTCATTTGGTGAGAGTTTGTTGCAAGCGATACCTTTCACTTGCAAATGGGTATGGAAGATGCTCATCATCTTCGGACAGCTATTGACGGGGCAATTATCTATCACCACTTTGGCAGGGCCTGTCACTACGATCACGACCATAGCGACATATACTCAGTCTGGTGGCTTTGCTTATCTTGCAATACTATTACCATTAATAGCAGTCAATCTTGCAGTGTTTAATCTATTACCAATACCAGCCTTAGACGGTTTCCAGATGATATTCGTGCTCGTTGAGTGGATCAGGAAAAAGCCGATCAATCAAAAAGTCCTAAACATGATAAACAACATTGGCTTGATGCTTTTATTAGGGTTTGTGGTCGTGGTAGAGATAATTCATTTTGCGTTATAATGTCGGGCTTATTGACAGGTTCGACATTTTTTGATATAATTACCGCTATGAACGATAGATTAGATATATTTAATAAATTATTCGACGGACTAAAATTCAAGGACGCTACATATACAGAATCTGACAATACCTGTACTATGAATTTTTTATATAATCCCGATATTTTTAAACAGACCACTGAGAACCGCGATCTATTGATGAAAAAATGCGATGAAGTCATTGGTAATTATGTGAAATATCGTCTAAATTTCATCAAATGTCCATTGGATAAGCGAGCGATAGCAAATCATACTTATACTACGATCATCAATACTTTCCCCGCCATTTCCAAAAATTTTACTTTTGACGATGTGTCTGTCGACATTGATAATATGCATGTGCTAGTAAGGCTGAGGCTCGCTCCGACCGCATATGAGTACGCTAAGAATATGAATAGAGAAATATTAGTAGCAGAAAAATTGAAAGAGAGTTTCTTAGCTGATTTTACCGTAGAGTTTGAAAAAAAAGATGACGAAGTGGTCGTCGCTAGCCAGATAGAGAGCAATATGGAGCTCATGTCATCGATAAAAGAAGCAGAAGACAAGACCGTGTATGAGCTAAGTGAAATTACAAATATTATAGGTCAAAACGATTATTCGTTGGCGATAGATTTTACAAAGGTCAATACGCCGATAGAGAATGT
>CALWFA010000023.1 GCA_944377465.1 uncultured Clostridia bacterium | reverse complement strand
GCATTGCTATTTGGTGGAGAACTTTGGACAGATTGGGATTTTATATATAAACGCAATTACAATACCGGTGAATTAACTCTTAGTGAAACTTATCCAAATATTTTTCAAAAAACTTTTAAGGGCAAAAAATGTTCTGTGTATGAACTTGAAGATAGCGGATTTTTAGAAGGGCAAACAAACATGTGGGATGAAATCGTTAGTCCAAATCCAGCAAAGGTAATACGAGAAATCAAAATAAATGATTTAGCAAAAGAAATCAAACAATTAGAGAAAGATAATAAGATAAAAATAGAATTTTATTCTAAGACTGAAGAGTACAAAGAAAAGATCAAAAATCACATTAAAAACTTGCAAATATATAGTGATATAAGAGATCAGAAAAATGCTAGCATTTTATTAAAAAATTTTAAAGATTTTATATAACCTTAAGTTCGTTTTGAAAATCAATTTCTTTAGCAATAATTCTTGTAGCGTACCAAGTCCTTTGGTGCGTTTTTTTGAATCTAGCTATTTTAGTATATAAATTCTTGTAGAAATAAGAAGAACTATTGTATAATAGACATTCGCAGACGCTTGAATTAATAAAATTTATAGCTGGTGACTAAAAATTATCATCTCATCAATATCAAGGCATAATAGATACATAAAATTTAATGCACAATAATTCAATTTGATTTTATCTTTAGTGGCATATACTGTATAAATCTAATTTAGTCGTAATGCGCTCTCTCATTTTTAAATATATCGAATGAGATTTTTTGTAGTTTAGTTTTTAATATTGTTAGTATCCTTTGAAGTCTTAAGAAAATTTGTTATAATAATATTATAATATTTTGACTATATTTTAGGGAGGAATTTTTGTCTAAATTTAAGAATTTTGAAATTTGTTTTCGGACAGATGAAGACATAGCTGAAGTTGTTCATTTGTCCAATAAGTTTGCAAAAGAAGGTTGCTGTAATGGAATAGTGGCTGATGGTCCTGAAAGTTTGATGAGTCAAAATCTGCTTTTAGCTAAAGTAAATCATAAAATTATAGGATACGCAATAATAAACATCAAAGAAAAGGAAATCTCAAATAGCTATACCAAAAAAGGAGACAAAAGCTGTATCGTCGAGGAGATTTATGTCAGTAAAAAATATCGTAATCAAGGATTAGGATCGCAGATTTTTAATTTTATAGAAAACTATGCTAAAGAAGAGAAATGTTCGATGATTGAGCTATATGCAGTATCCAAAGACTATTCGAAGCTATTATCCTTTTATATCGATAAATTAGGCATGACTTTTTGGATTGCAAATTTGTATAAAAGACTAACTTAGAACATTTATCTCTTAAAATTTCATGATTAATATACGGCGAACTTAATCTAATAAATTAATCCGCCTTAGACATTGTCGAAAAAGTTGATTTTTAGTATTTTTTACAAAACTATTTTAGACCTTATTCTGTCGAAGATTTACTAATTTATATGAGTTTTTCCATTCATTCTAATCAATCTTAAGATTATTTTTGTACAAAATATATTTATATGTACTATTGAATTTTCTAAAAGACAAAAGAGAAAATCATGTATGAAAAAGTGATAAAAGCTATTTTGATGACAAGTCATACTATCTAAAGGCTAGATCAAAGTCTATCATTTTTGCTCCCTACTCACCTATCAAAAAGTCGAAAAGAGTGATTTTTCATAATTTTTTACAAAATTAAAAGTGAGAGATAGACTATCTTTCATCTCTTTTAACCGGTATTGCTATTAGCACAATTTCAGTAGCAAAATAACAACCCCCATAATATCTGAGATAGTATTGATAGTCTGTATTATAATCAGCTATCAATTTCGGTATATCCAATAGATCTGTATTATTGTGATAGACAGATATTAATAATGTCGGTCTGTCCTTTTTAATATGATTTTTCATGCCCTTAAGTGCAGAGATTTCCCCACCCTCGATATCCATTTTGACCATACTAATATTTTCTGTCAGATCATCATCTAAGGTCACTGCACTCACAGTCTCACTACCTTTTTCTGCGGTTTTATTTGCAGAAGAATCTGTATTGTTATCAAAATATAATTCACCATTAAAATCACTCACTGCTTTTTTTAGAATACAAATATTTTCATAATTTCTTAAATTTTCTCGCATCTTTTCTATATTTTCGTCGCTGATTTCATAACAATAGATTTTTTTATATGACTCTTTCCCATAGCTTTCGATATAATCAATGCAGCTATCCCCTATATATGCACCGATATCTACCAATACCTCATCCGTCCGTCTAGGCATAATATCTAAATCAAAATAATGTTTGTATATGTTCTCCATACAGTTTCTCAAATTCACAAAATCAAAATTATAAAAATTATTTAGGACCGAAAATAAAATGTATTTGGACCTATAATCTTGCAAATACTCATATAACCAAACATATTCATTACTTCTCTCATAAAAAACCTTTGCCTTATCCCGAATCATTTCAAAATTCATGTTTTCTACTTCTATTCTGCCCCAGTATTCGAATTTATTTAAAAATTGCTGAATAGAAATCTGTGTCAAAAATGGTAACTCTAAAAATTTATTTACCATATGTAGATATATCTCGTCTTCTGATTTTGATTCAATGTCTGCGATTAGTCTATAAAACTCATTATCTATAAAAGAATTCATATTTTCTCCTACCCATATATTAAGATTTTATGTGACAATAACACCATATGTCACATCAAGCATTCGATCTAAGGACATTTTATAGACATTTCAAAATAAATATGATATAATATATATGGAGAGGATATGGCAAAGTATAATGAAAAATATTTTGAATCTGATGATATGAGGATAAACAAAATAGACGATCTAATCGATAAAGGCGAAGAGATCATATGGCGCGGAAAGCCGAAAAAATCTGCTTTCATATGGTCAAAAATTCTTACAATGTTGCCTGTGGCACTAATATGGGGATTAGTAGATGGGATTTTCATCTATTTTTTGACCACAAATAGTGTATTTTCGAGTGCTCCTATATGGCTAGTGATATTCTTGATCGTTTTTTTCCTTATACATTTGATGCCTGTATGGATCTGGCTCAGCAATGTCATTTCAGCATCTGCCCAGCATAAAAATATTGAATATGCGTTTACAAATAAGAGAATAATCATTCGCTCAGGACTGATCATTGATATTAAAAATATATATTACATTGATATTCAGTCTGTAAATCTCAGAGTAGGCTTAATAGATCGCATGCTGAAAGTAGGGGATATCTATATAAAGAGCAAATTAGAGACAGCAGTATTGTGGGATATCCCAAATCCGTATATCATCACGAATAAGCTACAAAAGGTAGTGAACGATATAAAAACAGATATGAATTATCCTAACGCCTTACGCCCTGCTGAAAATACAGGCTTCAACACGATCTATAACGCAAATAACACTAACGATACAAATAAATAGCCATTTTTATATATAAATATAATTGAAACTTAATGATTTTTAGTTTTATCATTAAGTTTTTTTTACCTTAAAGATAAAAACCATATAATATAAAATTTTTTAAGTAAAAATTGTTGACAAAGCAACAATTTTGTTGATATGATTGTCTTGTCGTGTTCGGAGGTGAATATGAAATTAAAATTTAGCGTAAACGATATCTTCTCTATTTTTACCCGCTTGATTACAAACATACAGCGATGCATCATTAAAATAAAGGATAAAAATATGAAATCAATAGGCCTTAAAAGTGGTCATGTGTCCTGCCTATACTATTTATACAAAAGTGGTCCTCTATCTCAGACCGAACTGTGTGAGATCTGTAATGAAAACAAGGCTTCAATATCTCGAAAGCTCGATTATTTAACGAAAAATGATTATACTCGTAGAGATATTAGCGAGACAAATAAATACAAGAATCCAATAGTTTTGACCGAGAAAGGAAGACAAATTGCGGTATTTATCGACTCAAAAGTAAAAGAAATCATCTTAGAGGCGGACAGCGTTCTAAATGAAAACGAAAGAATTAATCTATATTCTAGCCTGGAAAAGATAAACACGAAACTTCAAAAAATGTCACTAATAGGGAGAAAATAAAATGAGCACAAAAATTATTATTGATTCTGCTTCAGATATAGAAATCGATGAGGCAAATAAATTGGGTATCACTTTGATACCGATGATAATTCGGATAGAAGATGAAGAATATTTAGACGGATACAATCTATCTAAAAGACAATTCTTTGAAAAACTGATAGAAACCTCTACCCTTCCCAAAACCAGTCAAATCAATCCTGAGAGATTTCGAGAAGAGTACGAAAAGATCGTCGCTAATGGAGATGAAGCCGTGGTAATCACTATATCATCAAAACTCTCCGGCACATACTCTAGTGCTGTAAAGGCGAGTCAGGATTTTAAAGACAAAATATATGTAGTGGACAGTCTAAATGCTAGCCTAGGCGAACGCATATTATTTGATTATGCCTATAGGCTCGTGTTATCTGGAATGTCCGCAAAAGGTATAGCAGAAGAACTTAATAAAAAGAAAACTAAAATCAATTTATTAGCCATGCTTGACACTTTGAAATATCTACGAAAAGGTGGCAGAATATCTGCCTTCACGGCATTTGCCGGTGAACTTATGTCCATTAAGCCTGTCATTACGGTGAAAAATGGTGAAGTCAAACTAGTAGGCAAAGCGATCGGCTCAAAGCGAGCAAGTAATGTCTTGAACAAATTGGTGCTAGATAAAGGCATCGATTTCGATATGCCTTATTGCGTGGCTTGGTCGGGACTATCCGATCAATTATTAGAAAAATACATAAATGACAGCGAATCTCTATGGAAGGGACAAACTGAAAATATACCTAAATATCAGATAGGTAGCACCATTGGCACACATGTGGGTCCAAACGCTATAGGTGTAGCATTTTTTGAAAAGGACTAGATATGAAAATTGGAATTCCTCGAGCTTTATTGTATTATAAAAATGAAAAACTTTGGACAAAGTTCTTTGATGAATTAGGCATTGAATATATCATCAGCCCAGAGACGACAAAACAAACTATAGAAAATGGTACAAAATATGCTATAGACGAGACTTGCCTACCTATCAAAATATTTCTCGGACATATTCACTATCTAAAAGATAAGTGTGATTATATATTCATACCGCGTATCGAGAGCGCACAGGATCGCGAGACTTGTCTCAATTTTCGTGCGCAATATGATCTGGTAAAAAACGCCTTTAGAAATGATGATATTAAGATACTATTTTACAATGATATGGGGCATAAAGTACATAAAGAATATAAAGCTTTTAGAAAGCTTTGTAAGTTCTTACACATCAAAAAATCTATAGGCAAATATGCTTACAATATAGCAAAACAAACTCAGTTATACTATGAAATGTTTCGCTCAGAGAATCAAGAAAATATTTTAAAAACTAGTAAAAAGCCAAAAGTTCTAATGCTTGCGCATGCATATAATATAGGTGACAAATATGTGGGCGAACCTATAATAAATATGCTAGACAAGCTCGGCGTGCAACCCATAATCGCTGAATACTTAGATTCAAAAAAATGTATCAACGCGTCTCACAATGTCACGAAGACACTCCCCTGGTCATACAATAGACATTTAATCGGAGCGATAGAATTATATAAGAATAAAGTCGATGGTGTGATATTGATCACAACCTACCCTTGTGGTCCTGATAGCATGAGCAATGAAATGGTCGTACGCGAATATAAAAACTTGCCCCTGATCACTATTACGATCGATGCGCAGGACGCTACAGCTGGTCTTGAGACTAGATTAGAAAGTTTCGTAGACATTTTAAATTTTAAAAGGAAGAACGAAAATGAATAAAGAAATAATCGCATGCTTTCCACAATGGGGTAGCTATTCATGTGCTTTTAGATACTTATTTGAAAACGGCTTTGGCGTAAAATATATGACTCCTCCACCTATCACAAAGCACACCCTTGAGATCGGCAGTAAAAACAGCCCAGATTTCGTATGTGTACCATTCAAATATTGCCTCGGCTGTCATATCGAAGCACTGCAAAACGGCGCAAATTGCCTGATGCAAATATACGGAAGCTGTAGACTAAATTACTATGGCGAATTAGAAGAAAAAATTTTGCGTGATATGGGCTACGAGTTTAAATTCTTTAATATGGCTGAGATTAACTTTCGTTCGCCTAAATCCATAATCAACAATTTGAAAATCATCAATCCTAATATCTCTCTGATCAAAGTGGCTACAGCTATACCTACGACTATAGATATAATCAAAACTATCGACAAAATCGAAGATTACATTAGGAAAAACGCGGGCTTTCAAGTGAAAGAAAACGAACTAGAAAACATTTTTTCTGAATTCAAGCAAAAGCTAGACCACACCACAAACCGCAAACAATATAAAAAATTGAAAAAAGAGTATCTAAAAAAATTGAAATCAGTACAAATCGATAAACCAAAAAATCCTATCCGTGTCGGACTGGTAGGTGATTACTATACTGTACAAGAGCCATTTAGCAACTACTTTATGGAAAAGGAATTAGAGAAGATGGGTATCGAGGTATATCGTGAAATGAATCTCACAAATAGCATAATAAAAAGCAAATACAAAAAATCTAGAAAATATGGTAAAAAGTATGCAAAATTCAATATTGGAGCGACCGCAAATTATACAGTCGCAGAAGCGCTCAAATATGCGAAAAACAGTCTCGATGGTATCATTCAAGTAAAATCATTTGGGTGCACTCCTGAGATCAACGCACAGACTATTTTGCAAAATATTAGTAGTGACTATAAGATACCAATTCTGCATTTTAGCTTTGACTCACAGACGAGTGAAACAGGTATCAAAACACGATTAGAAGCATTCTATGACATGCTTTCTGCAAAGAAGAGAGGATAATTATGAAAGGTTATTTAGGAATAGACATTGGCTCCATTTCGACTAAAGGAGTCGTAATAGATGAAAATTTAAACATTGTAGCGAGTGAATATCTCTGGACAGAGGGTGACCCTATGGGCGCTGTGAAGAGGCTATTAAAAGTATTAGAAAATCAATTAGCAGACAGTCACATAAATATAGTTTCTGTCGGCACCACTGGTAGCGCAAGAAAGCTCATAGGTGTCATGACCAACGCGAGTGTAGTAAAGAATGAAATCACCGCTCACGCCGTAGGCACTACTACCCTACACCCTGATGTAAACACTATTTTTGAGATCGGAGGTCAGGATTCTAAGATTATCATCATCGAAAATGGCTATGTCGTAGACTATGCGATGAACACTCTATGTGCTGCAGGTACAGGCTCTTTCCTATCATCGCAGGCACATAGACTAGGAGTGTCGGTGGAAGAATTCGGCGAGATCGCACTCAGATCAAAACACCCTACTAATATCGCCGCTAGATGCACCGTCTTTGCTGAGAGTGACCTAGTACACAAGGCTCAAATCGGTCATAGCAAAGAGGACATCATAGCTGGTCTATGCAAAGCTGTCGTGATGAACTATCTAAACAATATCGGTAAGGGAAAGAAATTTAATCCACCTATTGTATTCCAAGGCGGTGTGAGCAAAAATGTAGGAGTAAAAAAAGCCTTTGAAGATGCCGTCGGTCATGAGGTAATCGTAGATAAAAATGGTCATCTGATGGGTGCTTTCGGCGTCGCAGTTCTTGCTAAAAACTCAGGAATCGAAAAGGACTTTTCTTTTGATGTGGCGGATATAAAGTTCAGAACGACAGGCTTCGACTGTCCGAAGTGCGCCAACCATTGCGAAATCGTCTGTGTATTTAAAGATGACAAACTGATCGATTCATGGGGAAATAAGTGCGACAATGGCGCAGTCAAGATTAATTAAAAAAACAAAAAATTTATTCAAAATCGAATAAAAAATGCTATTTTTATTATAAAAAACTGATAGAACGCTCTATCAGTTTTTTATATGCTCTTTCAGACTACTATATTAAAGATTCGATTCGGTATATAGACGATCTTCTTGTATCCATTCGCTACGAAGCCCTTCACTGCCTCAAGAGCCTTCTCCTTGATCTGATCTTCACTAGCAGACTTTTCCACCACGATCTTCCCTCTCAGCTTTCCATTCACTTGAATAGGTATTTCAATAGTATTTACTTCGAGCTTGCTCTCGTCATAGGTCGGCCAACTCTCGTATGAAATAGTATCTTTGTACCCTAGCTCTTGCCACAACTCTTCCGTAATATGTGGACAAATAGGATTAAGCAATTTGACGAAGCCCTCGGCATACTCCCTAGGTAGATATTCAGCCTTGCTCACCGCATTGATAAAAATCATCATTTGAGCAATAGCGGTATTAAAATTCAGTGATTCAAAATCCTCAGTAACTTTCTTAACAGTCTGATGATATATCATCTCGAGATCTTTATTTTCTTTATCCAATATTGGCTTTTCTTGATATATTCTATATACTCTATCCAGGAATTTCCTAGCTGCTTGTGCACCCTTATCATCCCATGGCTTAGCCATCTCTAGCGGGCCCATAAACATTTCATACAATCGCAAAGTGTCAGCGCCATATTTCGCCACAATATCATTAGGATCTACTACGAATTCAGGATATCGTTTACCCATTTTTATACCATTTGCCCCAAGAATCATTCCTTGATGAACTAATTTCTTGAATGGCTCTTTCACTGGCACTAGCCCCTTATCATAGAGATAATTATTCCACATTCTAGAATACAATAAATGTCCTACCGCATGCTCAGCTCCGCCCACATATAAATCTACTGGAAGCCAATGTTTCAGCAGTTCATAGTTTGCAAACTCTTTATCATTATGCGGATCAATATATCTAAGAAAGTACCAGCTAGATCCCGCACTCCCGGGCATTGTATTAGTCTCGCGTTTTGCCTGCTTGCCATTAATTGTCACATTCACCCATTTTCCATCTTTTGCTATTGGGCTACGACCATCTTTCATAGGTTTATAATCATCTAATACAGGCAAAATCAGAGGCAAATCTTTATCATCAATAGCGCTCATACTGCCATCATCAAAATGAACGATCGGAATCGGTTCACCCCAATATCTCTGACGAGCAAATATCCATTCATGAATTTTATAGTTTACAGCAGGTCTACCTTTGCCTATTTTTTGCAATTTTTCCACAATAGCAACTTTTGCCTGCTCTACCGTCATTCCTGTAAATTCTTCACTATTGATTAACTTGCACCCTTTACCTAAATAGTCTTGTTTCTCAAAGGCGCGTTTGCTCACATCTGCACCGTCGATTACTTGGATCATTGGAATGTTATGTGCGATCGCATACTCAAAATCTCGCTGATCATGACTAGGCACTGCCATTACGGCACCCGTACCATAGCTCGCCAAAACAAAGTCACCGATAAATACAGGCACTTCTCTTTTCGTGAGTGGATGAATAGCAAATATCCCATCCAATCGCACGCCTGTCTTACCTTTATTTAACTCAGTCCTATCAAGGTCACTGAGTTTCGCGGTGTCTTGTCTATATTTTTCTACTTCACTCCAATTTTTTATCCTAGGTCGCAGTTCATCTACCAGTGTGCTTTCAGGAGCGAGTACCATAAAGGTGATCCCATATATTGTCTCAATACAGGTAGTAAATATAGTAAATTTACCTCCACCGACTATGTCAAAATCTACTTCTACTCCTTCTGATCTACCTATACGATTTCGTTGCATAGCCTTCGTAGACTCAGGCCAGTCGATCTCATCTAGACCTTGTAGCAGGCGCTCCGCATATTTTGGCATATCGATCACCCACTGCTTCATATTCTTTTTTACGACAGGATATCCGCCGCGCTCACTTTTACCGTCTACTATCTCATCATTGGCAAGCACGCAACCTAATTCTTCGCACCAATTCACAGGATAATCAACATATTTAGCCAGTCCGTCTTTGTATAGTTGTTTGAATATCCACTGCGTCCATTTATAATAGTCAGGCGAACTAGTAGAGACTGCTCTATCCCAGTCAAAAGAAAAACCAATATTTTTAAGTTGATTTGTAAAGTAGTCGATATTCTTTACAGTAAAATCATTTGGATTATTCCCCGTCTCTATGGCGTACTGCTCCGCAGGCAATCCGAACGAATCAAAGCCCATAGGGTGCAATACATTATATCCCTGCATTCGCTTCATTCTACTGACGATATCTGTAGCGGTATACCCCTCAGGATGACCAATGTGTAGACCAGACCCAGATGGATACGGAAACATATCTAGTGCATAAAATTTTGGCTTTGAAAAATCCCATATATCAGTCTTGAATGTAGCATGTTCTTCCCAATACTTTCGCCATTTTGGTTCAATCTCTTGCGGTTTATATTCTCTCATATCTCTCCTTTATAAAAAATGACAGCGGTCATGCTGTCAAGAGTATTTTAGCACAACCGAAACAATGTGCCGAACAATCGACACCTTAACACACTGGCAATGCTAAAATATTTGCTTTATTCATAAATTTATATTATCATATAAATACCAAAAAGTCAATCAATCTATTGTCTACATTTGGATAAAATATAGAATATAGGCTAAAATATAATTAACAAAAGGAGAAAATATGAAATCGACTCTTAAACGCATTAAAATCACTAGTCTGATATACAATGTACTTTGCATTATATTTGGTGTGGTCCTAATGATCAATCCCGCTATCGCGATCAGCACATTACTCTACATATTGTCTGCCGGTCTGATCATATGTGGAATAGTGGAAATCGTAAACTATTTTATATATGGCTACGAGTCCTTAGGCTTCTGGGTGGGCTGTATCGACTTGATAATGGGTATAATACTCATCTCGTCCGTACAAATATTATCAAATATTGGCGTATTTGCGTTCGTATTCGGGATCATGTTTATATTCAATTCACTCAACAAACTCCAAAAATCATTCAATTATCGTCGATTTGGAGCAAAGACCTGGTGGATAGATACAATATTTGCTATAATATTATTGATCCTAGGCATAGTGATAGTAGCAAATCCATTCGTGAATGCTAGGTGGTTCGTCATCTTCCTAGGCATCAGTATAATAGTCAATGCTTTAATGGAGATCATATCTACACTAGTCGTAGCCAATAGGCTAAAGAAGATGCACCATAAAGCGAGTGATTTATTGAAGCGTAAAGAGGCTGATATTGAGATCGATATCGATGATTACACTATAGAAAAATAAACATATAAAAAGAAAGGCGGTCGCCTTTCTTTTTTGCTAAGACTTATTATGTGTATATACTCAAATAATCGCTATTTCATTATTAATCATATTAAAATTTATCATTTATATAACTATTCACACATTAATAGGTCATCTGGGCACAAAACTATTGCATGGAGCATTATTCTCTTCACTACCCACGAATATTCCATTAGAGAAACATTCTCCATTGCGATTGAATATGCAGTCATCGCTATCGCACATGATATTCATCGTGCGACAATGGTGATATGGAGCGATATTCGGCTCATGCATAAACATATCGCGCGAGACATCCTCTACGCTCTTTTTATGATCGATCGCCAGATCTTCACAATCTGCTCTGCTATCTACATTTAGATTATTCCTACTGCACTTCGCATTTTCATTGTAAGTACAGCTATATTTTCTACATACTACATCCATACCATTATTTTTTCTAGTAATCATATTTTTATACAATTCAATAATAATTTGACAAAATTTTTCTATAATGCTATATTATTTATGAGGTTTTTATGAAGGTAATATTGATTAAAGATTTGAAAGGCAAAGGAAAGACTGGCGACATAATCGATGTCAATCCTAATTACGCTAGCAATGTACTGATAAAGCAAGGTATCGCAAAGGTGGCAAATGCTAGCAATCTAAATGATCACAAGGGTCAAGTGGAAGCAAAAGAATTTCACCATGCAGAGCTGGTGAAAGAATATCGTGCGCTAGCAGATAAGATAAAGAATAAGGCTTATGATTTCTCCCTGACAGTCGGTGCGAACGGAAAAGCCTTCGGCTCTGTCACAAAGCAAGAAATATTATCTGCGCTAAATGCGGACGGTATTAAGATCGAGAAAAATCAGATCAAAGATTTCCCGACTATTAAAGGCGTGGGTCAATACAAGATCACACTTCAATTAATAAAAGAAGTCTCAGTCGACATAATAGCGAATGTAAATATCAAGTAAGTTTTACTTATTTATTTTATTTAAGTTTTACTTATTTATTAATTTTGATATTAAAAATGCACAATCGTGCATTTTTTCAAGGCTTACAGCCTACTCTACGAGGCTAGCACTCACAGTCTCAGCTTCCCTCACCTTGACTTAATAGCTCATGAGCATGTATTAAGTATTGATATTATAATTAACACTATAGTGTTTTGTCAAGTAATTTTAACACTATTGTGTCATATTATCAATATGAGAGATTTGTTATCAACCTTTTCTGAGAGACTAAAAGATTTGATTTTTGATAGATTTTCTTCTATTCGAGATTTTTCTATAGATATACAGATACCTTACTCGACAGTAAATAGCTGGATTTTGAAAAAACGCTGTCCGACGATCATATATCTACAGAAATTATGTGAATATTTCGATGTGAGTGCAGATTATTTGATCGACAGAGAAAACTAAAAAATCACTTCTACTGTAATATATTAGCATACGCACTATTATAGAAGTGATTTTTATTTTATATATTTTAATTACTAAAATACATTTTTATATTTACTCAATACTTAATAATAAGGGCACAAAAATTTATTTAATTTTCTCCCATGAGAATTCGTCTCTGCCAAAATGTCCATAACACGCAGTCGCTTGATAGATAGGCTTTTTTAGATCGAGCTCATCTATAATATCACCTACTCTAAAACTAAAATTCTCATTTACATATTTTTCGATTTCGCTCATTGGTTTTTTGTTAGTGCCAAAGCAATCGATTGAAATGGATGT
>CALWFA010000022.1 GCA_944377465.1 uncultured Clostridia bacterium | reverse complement strand
GATGTTATCCTTTGATTTTATTAAACATACGATTCATTTCTGAGCGTTATAAAATATTTTCAAGCTAATTTCATTTTACATACATCCCGCCTGATCAAATCGTTTGACAAAAATCTAAATTTTGCTAATATATATTTAAGGAGAAAATATGCCATCTTTCAATAGATCAAATCGGACGGGTAGTCATTCCTCACGACCAAGCTCTCGCCCTATACGCAATCGTGCGGGCTCACATTTTGATAGCACACCTACTCGACCTAATATGCATCTTAGACCAATGCGACGCACACCCTATCGATCAGCTCTATATCATGCTCCACGCATATATGTGAGCCATGGTAGAAAATACACTTATACTAAAAAGACCCGCACCAGCTCTAGCGTCTTTTCTGTCCTCATGGTCATTGCATTCATTGTCATAGCAGTGGGACTAGTGATGATGTTTAATAGCATCAGCGATATCAATGCGATCAAAGCGGATAGAGATTATTATCTCAACATGATAGAGCATGCGGAGACCGACTCTAGATATGTCCGCGAGGCAGAAGTGCTAGCTTATCGAAACGGAGATAGTGGAAAGTATTATATCATCTATCGAATAGAAGGATTATTGGACGGATATTCGTATCAAGTCTATACAGAGGAGCAGGCAATGGCACTGTATGGTGAGACTATTCGCGTGGCGGTCAGCACTCCTACTCTAAATGACTCTACCGACAGTATCCCTATGGACTACAAAGATTTCCCACTAGATGCGGACGGTGAATATATTGATGCTGCTAATACTCGCAAGACATATATGATAGTCTCGATCGCAGGTGCAGGCGCGTTCGTAATCTTGCTGATCGCAAATATCGCCACTCGCGCAAAGGGCAAGCAATATATCGACGAGACGGGCTCTGACGCAGATGCTACTAGTCTGTCTACTATCAATTCGCCTAGCAAGCAAGACAAGAAAAATCCGATCAGAAAATGCGAGTACTGTGGCACGATACTCAATCAAGATGATGTGAAATGTCCAAACTGTGGTGCTCAATCTACGACTACAGTTTAATATAGATTGATAATAACCTTAGATCTCGCATGATAAATTCTTATTATAAAACACTGCGGAACTTTACTCTTATACTGCGAGCAAATAGTAATGAACAACAAAAAACTCACTAAACGAAGCACACTCCATACGGATCACTTCAAATAGGTGAGTTTTTTCCTTTACAAAAAAACGAGATAAAAATCTCGTTTTTTAATCGTATCAATTATAAATACCCCAATATTTATTAATCTTCTGCTTTGGTGTGTGACTTTCGTAAGTATTCGTTGATAAATGGTGCGAGCTCTCCGTCCATCACTCCCACCACATCACTAGTCTCATAGTCCGTGCGGTGATCCTTCACCATTGTATAAGGCTGGAAGATATAGCTCCTAATCTGACTACCCCATTCGATACGCTTCAGTGAGCCTCGGATCTCATTTAGGTTTTGTCTATGTTTTTCTTCTTCGAGAGCGACTAGTTTACTCGTCAGGATACGCATAGCGTTCTCTCTATTCTGTAGCTGACTACGCTCGTTCTGACAGGTCACTACTATACCCGTCGGGATATGCGTGATACGGACAGCAGTCTCCACTTTATTCACATTCTGTCCACCTGCGCCACTACTACGGTAGGTATCTATCCTTAGATCTTCGTTTCTGATCTTCACATCGGTCTCTTTGCTGATAGATGGCACCACCTCGACGGAAGCAAAGCTCGTATGTCTGCGCTTATTGCTATCAAAAGGACTGATACGCACTAGCCTATGCACTCCCATCTCTCCCTTCAGCTTCCCATACGCATACTCGCCCTTGATCCAAATGACGACTGTCTTTAGTCCCGCTTCGTTGCCGTCGAGTTTGTCCACAATGCTGTATTCAAAGCCGTTTTTATTGCAATACATCTTGTACATACGCGCGAGCATCACTACCCAGTCCTGTGCCTCTGTGCCACCCGCACCCGAATGAATGGTCATAATGGCATCGTTGTTGTCGTACTTTTCGTCTAAGAGCGTACGAACATTTAGCTCGTCCACCTTTTCCTTTAGGGTGATCAGCTCGCTGAGAGCCAAGTTTAACATCTCTATGTCAGTCTCTTTCTCTAGACTCTTTACAGTCGCGATGAGCGAGCTGATATCTTTCTGCAGATCTTGCACTTCGTTGAAAAGAGCCTGGAGCGACTTGATCTCCTTGTTCGTCTGCATTGCGTAGTCGAGATTGTTCCAAAAAGTGAGCGACTCGCGCTCCTTTAGTAGATCATTTAAGCGAGTCTGCAACTCATTTAGGTTCAGACAAGATTTGGTAGACTCGAATTTGTCCACCAATTTTGTCAATTCGTCTCCTATATTCTCTATGTTCATATGCTTATTATATCAAATATAAAAATTATTTCAAACTATTTCAGCACATTTTGCCATATAGAGCCTCAGTAGATTTTTTAGCAAATTTCATTGTGACATATGCGGTATATAAGATGAGAATAAAATTAAAATTTTTCAATATTCTTTTCGCTTCTACGACTTTATAAATAAAAATAAAAAATACGGCGAATGTCCGCCGTATCGATCGATCTATCTGTCGCCACTGAATGGTAACAATGCGATATTTCTAGCACGCTTGATAGCCACTGTCAGCTCTCTTTGGTGACGAGCGCAAGTGCCTGTCTGTCTGCTAGGGATGATCTTGCCCTTTTCTGTGACGAATTTCTTTAGACGAGGATCTTTATAATCGATGAATTTGCAATTCTTGTCTTCACAGAAAATGCATACTTTCTTTTTATTTTTAGCGCGTTGTTTGAAAAACTTTTTCTTTTCCACTGGAGCTTTTGCTTCTTGCTCTGCTACAGCTTCTGTCTCATTTGAAACTACCGTCTCTACATTATTCTCTGCCATAATTTCTCCTTTTAATCAAAATTAGTACCAATCTATTAGAATGGTAAATCATCATCGATAGGCTGAAGGTCGCTCACTGGAGCACCTGAGCTGGCTGGAGCACTAGGCACTCCACTCTCGCTCGAACTATCATTCTTCGATGACAAAAATTCTACTTCATTTGCCATGACATCTACTGCTGTGCCTCGACTGCCATCTGCGCGCTCATAATTCCTGATCTGGATCGAGCCTGCCACAGCGACTTTGTTGCCCTTTTTCAAGAACTTAGCACAGTTGTCAGCTAGACCACGCCATGCTGTGATATTGAAGAAATCAGTACCGCGCTCACCGTCCGCGCTAGTGAAACCTCTAGGCACAGCGATAGATAGGTGACAGACTGAGACTCCATTGCTAGTAGTCGTCTGCTCTGGATCGCGGGTAAGATTTCCTATCAAATATACTTTGTTCATAATTCTCCTTCTCTAAAATAATGCCTGTGCAATTATTTTGCTACTATTATATATCGCAAGATATTATTCGTGATAGAGAGCAATGCGCCCAATCTATTCGGAACCTTGCTATCAGCAGTGAAGTTTACTAACACATAGAAACCTTCATGTTTCTTCTGAATTTCATAAGCAAGCTTCTTATTGCCGATACGCTCTACTGATTCGATCTTGCCACCATCTTTCTCAATCATACCGTTGACCTGAGCGATGAGAGCTTCTTTCTCTTCGTCAGTGGACTGACTAGGAATGATGTACATCAATTCGTAATTCTTCATAAAACCTCCTTTTGGACTAATGACCCTTGCGGGTAAGGACATCACCAGACATCGACATCTAGTGTGATGCTTGTTATTAAATAACGCGATCATTATATCATATAAAAATCAAAAAATCAAGTAGTAAAATATATTTTGCTGATAATTATATTGAATATATATTGCATATCTAGCATTCTATCATAAAAGCATGCAGTGAAACTAGCCTTGCACAAAAGCGGAGCATCTAAAGCAAAAGAGATCCGTCCGTTTAATCCAAAATAAAAAACGCCTTTAGAGAAAAGACAAATAAGGATAGTGTCACCTAAATATATCTTAAAATGACCTAATAGCTCATTTAGCTGTAGACGCCTTTTATTTTTCAAATTTTTTTGATTTTTGATAAATAAAGATACGAATCATCTATAAATGTGTTATAATTTATATTGGAAAAGCGAAAAGGAGAAATGTGAATGCTCACCTATCAAAAATTAAATAAAGCCAACTATGATGAAGTATTAAAAATCAAACATAGACTATTCCCCGAATCTAATTCTGATGATGACTATATAAAATATTTCAACGGTGAAGTAAAATCTAATTATTACTTAATCCTAAAAGAAGATCAACCCTGTGCCATCATTGGCTGGTATGACTTTGACAACAAAAACAATGATGCATTTGTAGGTTGGTTTGGAGTATTGCCCGAATATCAAAGACTAGGGATAGGGAAAGATGCCTTGCTATACATCATGGACGAAGTGAGATCTCTTAAATACAATTATTTAAGGGTCTATACTGACAAAATAGTCAATCCCGTATCGATCATTTTGTACGATAAGCTTTTTGACCTCAGAGAAGACTACTCCAATCCAGACAAGATCGGTCAGACAAACAATTTCGTGGTCTACACTAAATTTTTGAGCAACGAGAGAGAAAGGTGGAACAATACCCCATTAAACGAAGATGAAAACTATGATTTTTAAGGCAATTAATTTATAGCCTTTATCTTATTTTATACATTTTGAAAAAAGGTGATCGTTTTTTCAAATGATCACCTTGCTGATATATCGCGTTTTAGATATCTTCGCGCCCAGATGAGCTTTCTTAGTAAAACAATTCTTTTAAAAAAGGATAGTAGTTTAATTACTATCCATTTTTAAGTATAGCACACTTATTCTCATTGAGATCATCGCCATTAATGATTGATGATTTCTTTGAAATAATCCCATATGCCCGCTTCTTCATGCGTGTCGAGCGAGACGAGATTGATCTTGTCTACTACTACGCCGTCTATGACTATCTCGACATTGCCGACCACTTGACCTTGATCGACTTTATTGAGCATAAATGGGAGATTATAGTTTAGCGAGTAGTTTACATCTTCGCCGATCTTTCCTACATAGGTAAACTCTCGCTCCGCGCCTAGACGCGCCTGTCTACCCATTCCGCGCACTCGCACAGTCTTATCTGCTAAGTCCGCATCTGAGAAAAGAAGCTTGCTCTCAAAATTTTCAAAGCCATAGTTTAGCATGTCACTAGCCATTTTGAAGCGAGCCTTGCTATTCTCGACGCCTAGTACGACCGAGATTAGACTCATGTCATTTCTCTCTGCACCTACAGCGAGACAATATTTTGCCTGATTAGTAGATCCTGTCTTACCGCCGATACAACCCTCATAATAGCGAGACAGTTTGTTTGTATTCGCCATCTGTGTGGTACGACCGCTCGGGTGAGTAAACTCTTCAAACCATATTGATGAAAATTCATGATAGGTTTCATGACCCAGCACTTCGCGTAGGACTATCGCCTGATCATAGGCGGACGAATATCCTTCCGCACTAGGTAACCCTGTACAATTAGCGTAATTCGTGTCGTTTAGTCCTAGCTCAACCGCACGCTCGTTCATAAGGCGGACGAAGTTATTTTCACTCCCCGCTATATACTCAGCGAGAGCCACTGATGAATCGTTTGCACTGGCGACGATGACAGACTTCAATAGGTCGGACAGTCTATACTCTTCATCTGCGTCCAAGAATATCTGACTCCCGCCCATGCCACTAGCATTCTCACTGACTAGCACCATATCATCTAGCGAAATCTCTCCTCTGTCTATGCTCTCCAGTGTCAAAAGTACCGTCATAAGCTTAGTAACACTAGCGATAGGCAGACGCTCATGTGCATTCTCTTCTAAAAGAATGGTCTTTGAGCTTCGCTCAATCAATACTGCTGATTTGTACTCAGCATCCGACTGAATCATCGCGTGTACAGCATTTAGCTCGGTGTGTGGCACTATCACCAGAGCTATCAAGAATATCGCTACTAGCCCGACTATAATACTTCGCTTTAAAATCCTCTTCATAATCACTCCTTGTTATTACTTTGGGCAAAATGAAGATTTTTATGTAAAAGAATCAAAAATTGCTAGTGATATAATCTAGACTTAATAAAACATTAATACGAAAATAAAATATGTAAAAAAATAAAAAATCAATAAAAATAGGTCAAAAATATAATAAAAATTGATTAAAAATATGATTATTTATATTTTTTACTAAATATTTCACATACGCAAAATGAATTTATAAATATTTATAAATATTAGATAATAAATAAAAAGCATCTAAAATTAAATAAAATTATTGCTATAAAAAATACACGAATATTTGTATAAATAATTAGAAATAAAATTTATATAAAATAACCTTTTTTAGATACTTAAAGAGTATTTGATAAATAAAAAAATAGCACAATATTTGTGCCAAAATTTTTATCTAAATTTTAGTATACTAATAATTCTCAGACAGTACTGAGCTATAAGAATGGATATATCTAATTTTACTATCACGCGCGACAATCTATATAGATAAAAGTGTATGTATCATACTAGTGGATGTCCGACTTCTTCACTCTATATTTTAATAACATATCTTTATCTTCTCTAGTGACACGATAGCTGTCGCGGATCTTTGAGATCGCCTTATTTATAGTGAAATCGTTTAAGACTCTGTCCTCAAACACCTGCATCGCTAGATCTCGCCTTTTCACAAACAATTCTGCCACAAACCACGCGAGTGCCATATTCACATAATATTCATTCTCGCCTTTTAGCGTCTCGAGATTGTCAAGTATTTTATAAATATAATCATCGAGAATAAATTCAAACCAGATCAGCACGCCTATTCGTCGCTGAAAAGTGTATTTTGAATTTATATAATCGATAGACAATTTATAAAAGTCAGCTTTATTTTTATTATTTATTTTGAATTTTAACACATCGCAATGTGCCCAATTATCTATATTTTTTGAATAATTATCTAAATATTTTAAAAATAAAGAAAAATCACTGATTTTTGAGGTTAATTCGCCATTAATTAGTATATTTTCAAAATATTTTTTTAGATTTAATTTTAAAAAAGATAAAAAATTACCTTTAGATATTTCGCGTGCGATTTTCTTTAAGATCGGGATTTTAATAGCCAGCACGGGCATTTTTGTATTGTATATCCTTTTTGTCCAATCGATTTTGTCCGTGACAGACATACCCTCGAGCAAGTCTTGAAATCGCTCGCCGTCCGCACGGGTCCATTCAGATAAATTTAGATCCATATATTCTCCTAAAATAGCAGTCCCCACAACTCGCTGACTAGTGTAGTAAATTTATTTGATTTATACGGAATGACCACATCCACTACGCCGACTATATCATCACTCGCCACTGGTCCATTGGATAGACAATCTAGGCTCACATCCCAGTTGTCTCCCATGAGAA
Organism: uncultured Clostridia bacterium; assembly: GCA_944377465.1. Taxonomy (GTDB): domain Bacteria; phylum Bacillota; class Clostridia; order Christensenellales; family UBA1242; genus Onthoplasma. Next base: position 5,711 of record CALWFA010000022.1, on the reverse strand, counting down.
AATACTCGTCGTCGTGTAGCTCAATGCACCTTTCGCCATCTGGAGTCAGTCCTACATTTGATGAGTCGCTATTGATAAAACTCACATATTTCATATATGAACCATTATAAAACTCTCTAGAATAGTCAAGAGTATAGATAGTCTCACCATTGACCTTCAATGAGAATTCACTCATCTCATCGTTTAGCACTATCTGTATCTGATCGCCAGGAGTACCCACGAGCCGTTTTATGACATATCTACTCTCATTATTCCAATCCACATCCGCTACTACTATATCGTTTATATTCATTTCCCGATACGGATTGATATACACATAGTCTCCTGCTGTGTCACTAGATTCTACATTTGCATTCAGGGTCGGATACATAGACATCCCGCGTACTGGAGTGCCTATGTATACTATGTTGAATAAAAATAAATATATAGCAAAAAAGCTGGCAGTCATGATAAAGACTGTCAATATCGCACTTATGGAATTTAGACAGATTCGCTTTGCTCTCGAGTGCATAAGTTTATTATATCATAGATTTTAAAAAAAATAAAATGTTTCGCCTATTTTATTTTTTATGACAAAACATTTTATTTTCTACTAATTAACCTATTCGTTTTTGCACATTTTTAAATAATAATTTTCAATAAATTTTCTCTATTTTATCCTATTTTATCGATATTTATTATATTTTTTATATATTTTCTAATAGCTACAAATTTTTTATAATTTATTTAATATATCATTGCTCATATTACCATATAAAATTATTTCACAGGTTTTAATTTGCAATATAAGCTATAAAATTGGGATAAATATTTAAAATTAATTTATTATATGCGATATTCTATTTGTAGTACACTATTTGATTTCTCTAAAATGTTACACATGACCCTGATGAAAATATTTTACTATTTTTATCTATCATATATATTTTTATACATTTTGTCTAATTATTTTACTTAACTATTCTATTTATCTATTTGAACTATTGCTGTGGCTTGATGATTATAAATATAACTTAGATTTAGACAGCGCCAGCACTCTTAATATCCGCATCTAGCCCGAACTCTACTAGCAATCTATCATATATCTCATCGATAGTCTCTAGCGTACCGCTTAAGAATCTATCTTTACCTCTCTCATCATTCCATATAGCGATCAGTGCACGATATTGATCCGACCCTGCATTCTTATAGCTTTGATTAATCGTCTCGATGCGTTCTTTGAAATGATTGATGACTTTTTGTAATAAAAATCTAAAATTTTCCGCATCATGAGCTACGAGTATTGCCGAATATGTGCGATTGTATTTAGGTAGATTATCCACAGCTGGAGCAGGTGAAGTCAGATAGATGCCATACTGACTTTCTCTCTTGACCCTCTCAAATCGCCTTCTATCGTTCGCACGACTAAACCCTGCACGATCGACAAGCATAGACGAGACTGTCTCGTCATTCGTGAGCACTGCCATATCTCCCGCATGACAGCAATGCACTTTTGAATCGGCATGTCCTAGATAATCATGCTCGATTCGCAGTAAATCTAATGATGAATTTGGAAAACTAAACATATCCCTTCCTTATCCTGCGATCTATTTTAGCACAAATTCGACATTTGTCAAGGCTTGCACCCACAAAGCCAAAAAATTATCAAATCAAAATGTGTGCTTAAAATAAAAATGTTTTTCAATTAGTTTACATTTCGCATGAATTGTGCTATAAAATATCATATTAATACAATTAGGAGAAAGTATGGATAATAATATTACACCATCGAATTTTATAGAGCAAGCCATAGTCGAAGATATCAAGACAAAAGGGCTAAAAAAGATCGTCACCCGTTTCCCACCCGAGCCGAATGGCTACACCCATATCGGTCATGCCAAAGCGATCTGCATAGACTTCATGACCGCAGAGAAATTCAAGGGATACACCAATCTTCGCATGGACGACACCAATCCTAGTAAGGAAAGTGAAGAATATGTAAAGGCTCTAATGGACGACATTCGCTGGCTTGGTTTCAAGTGGAAAAATCTGACCTACGCCTCTGACTATTATGAGTTTTTATATAATTGTGCGATAGATCTTATCGAACAAGGCAAAGCATTTGTCTGCGATATGACAGCAGATGAAGTGAGCGCCAATCGTGGCACTCTCACTGAGCCGGGCATCGAGAGCCCGTATCGCAATCGCTCTATAGAGGAGAACTTGCGCCTATTCCGCGAGATGAGAGCGGGCAAATATGCGGACGGAGAAAAGACTCTGCGCGCAAAGATAGACATGAGCAATCCAAACATAAATATGCGCGATCCTGTGATCTATAGGATCATGCATGTATCTCACTTTAGACAGGGAGACAAATGGTGTATCTATCCTATGTATGATTTCGCTCACCCACTGAGTGACGCATACGAGCAGATCACCCATTCGCTCTGCAGTCTTGAATTCGAGGATCATCGTCCGCTATATAATTGGTTTGTGGACAACTGCCGAATTCTACCTGGAGTGAAGCCTAGACAGATCGAATTCGCCCGCCTAAATATAGACGGCACGATCATGAGCAAACGATATATGCTCGAGCTGGTAGAAAAGGACTATGTCGACGGCTGGGACGATCCGAGACTGCCTACCCTAAAGGGTTTTAGAAGAAAGGGATACACTCCGAGTGCTATTCGAGAATTCTGCACCCGCATAGGTGTCGCAAAATCTAATAGTATCGTACAGCCTCACATCCTAGAGGCGTGCATCCGCGAAGAGCTAAATCAGAGCGCGACGCGCGTGGTGGGCGTCATCGATCCTATCAAAGTGAAGATCACGAACTATAATAAGAAGAGTGAAAAAGTGATGATCTCAAACAATCCATTGCACCAAAATAGTAAAAAGCACCCTATCCTATTCACTGACGAAATCTATATCGAACGAGAAGATTTCATGGAAGAGCCGACTAAGAAATTCTTCCGTCTCACGCCCGACGGATATGTGCGCCTAATGGGAGCGTATATCATTCATTGTGACGAAGTGGTAAAGACTAACACCGGAGAGATCGACTATCTAAAATGCTCTATCGTATACGACGCCGTCGAGCAGGGTATCAAGCCGAAGGGCACTATCCACTGGCTATCTCAGAGCGAAGCGGTCAAGGTGACTACTAAGCGCTTCCACAATCTGATCAAAGAGGGCGAAGTATATGAGAGCGGAATGCTCGACAAGATCATAAATCCTAATTCGGTCGAGGAATTCACCTCATATGTAGAGCCGTTTGCACTAAAGCAGACTAGCAATATGCAGTTCGTCCGAAATGGATATTACATCGAGGATAGCAAGCTATCTAAAAAGGATCATAGAGTTTACTTAGAGACAGTCAGCCTAAAGGACAGCAAATAGCTGTCTTTTTTAATATATATTCTATCTATAAAACTAAATGCGTTATTACACGATCTGATTATCGGCATTTTAAACTATTATTTTAGACTATTCTATTATAAAAATCAAAAAACAGTGCGTTTAGCCATTGGTATGACTAGACCACTGCTCCATTCTTTATCTTAATAATATTTACATTGAAATCTACTGACGGGATCGCCGTGCAAGTGATGATAGTCTGATAGTGCCTACATAGATTGATGAGCCTAGTCTGTCTGTCCATATCCAGTTCGCTCAGCACATCGTCTAATAATAAGATCGGGAATTCACCTATCTCATCTCTCACCACCCCCATGAGCGCGAGCTTCACGACCAAAGCGACCGTGCGTTGCTGTCCTTGGCTCGCATAATATTTGCAATCCTTGTCGTCTATTCTAAATATGATATCATCTCGGTGCGGACCTATAGTGGTGTATCCTAGCTCGATATCCTTACTGAGCACTCGCTCGTATTCGCGCGCGAGATCTTCTTCTATGCTTAGATCAGGCTTCTGCGAATAGCTATATTGTATATCTAGCGTCTCATCAAGGGTGATATTTGTGTGGATATTCTGTGCATAACCTTTCAGTTTTTCGATGAATTGCAGTCGCTTTGATATGATATTTTTCGCACTCGCGATCAGCTGTGGCGTAAATAATTTTAATTGCTCAGTCTTCGCGTCGACACTCGCATCGCTCTTTAATATAGCGTTTCTCTGTCGCAAGATCTTGTCATAGCGCATGAGCTCATATAGATACGGGCGATCGAATTGCGATATAGATATGTCTAAGAAATTTCGTCTGTCCTCTGGCACTTCTTTGATGAGCTTGAGCTCGTCTGGGCTAAAGTAGACCACGGAGAGTGTGCCTACGAGCTCGGTAAGCTTTAGGATATTTAGCTTGTTTATCTTGATCGACTTTTTATTTGCCTTGTCTAGAAATATCTCTATATTTTTCTTCCCCGCGCGTGTGGAAAAGTCTATCTCAATCTTTGCCCGCTCCGCATTGAAATTTATGATCTGCTTGTCTTTGCTATTCTTCGGACTCTTGCCTACGCTAGACAAAAAAATACTCTCGAGCAGATTTGTCTTGCCTTGCGCATTTGCTCCGACGATGAAATTGATCCCGTCATGAAGCTCTACGCTCGCCTGCTGATAGTTTCTAAAATTCATTAGCGTCACTCTGTCTATCTTCATTTTCTCAATTATATATAGATTGAAATATAATGTCAAGAATTTCGTCCTTTTGCTCTGACTCGTATGTCGAATTTAATATAAAACAATAGCTTACATATTGACAAATGCCTACCCGTGTGGTATGATTGCGAATATAGGAGAAGATATGGAATACAGTGAATTCAAGCGATCGGTCAATACGATCATAGACAGCACCACCACAATGGAGGAATTAAAACAAAAGACATATGAGGGTCTGCTCTCTCGCGGTCAGATAAACTATCAGATCAGCAATACTCTCAGCGCAATAGACGATAATGACGCTCTAGAAGGATGTCTATCACATGACGACTCTTATCTCGCGGAATATTTCACCGCAGAAGATATGCAAGCATACGAAGAGGCAAAGTCTAAATTAGAGCAAGCACGCGCCGAACTAAACGGTCGAGATATCAACGATGAAATGTGGGTCAATATAGACACACTAAGCGATCAGCTATATCACCTTATGCTAACTATGGGATATCATTGCATTATAAACTTTCAGACGAAGGTAAAGCACTCTATAATACAGCGCACTTCCTCATCTATAGGCAAGCTTACTATCTCAATAGGGAAGAATTCTGAAATCGGTGACGAGCCGACTCCGTATGACAAGTACGAATTTGAGATCAAGAAGTATGGCTATACTTTCCCTGACCTAAAAGAATTGGACTTAGATGCGGATAGGACAGACGACATTTGCTTCTCAGTCGAGCTATTGGCTAGCAAAGAATGGCAGGCTCTCGAGGCGCGATTCCCTGGCTTGCGAGATGCGTTTTGGACTGCGGTCGCTATCAGTAAAAACATAATAGCTTCAAAGCGGGGCCTCATCCTAGACGATCAGATTGAGAATTATCGTAATCTCATCTCAGCACTATCCGCCCGCATCGAAAAGGCTCAAAAAGCTATCGAAACCTGTGAGTCGATGAAAGACGAGTCTCCAGCTCTGACCGTCCGACCAGAAGACTTGGTGAGAAGCGAGCAATAGTTTGACTCTCACAAGGAATTAAAAGAAATCAGTTTGATTATCAATGCTTGCGATATAAAATGCAAAAATCAAAAAACAAAAATGCTGAACCTATCATGTTCGGCATTTTTT
>CALWFA010000021.1 GCA_944377465.1 uncultured Clostridia bacterium | reverse complement strand
AAGACAGGCTTTAATAAGCTGAGTCTGATACCTATAATAATAGTCCTCGCGTTAACTATGATTTTGATCGTCACTTTAGCATTCTTTGAGATAAATTTTATCGCTGTATTAATATTCGTATGTCTATATATTTTAGATATCATAATGGCTATAATATATCAATGCAAAATATATTTTGATTCACGGTTTTTACAATAAAAATCCACCACTAAACTGAAGTGCTCCCTTCGGGGATCACTTCAAAACCTGGTGGATTTTTCATATCTAGTAAAGCCCTTTTTTAGCAACAAAATAGTGTGTATTTCTTTCTTGCATATATTTATTTTTGGCTTTTTCTTAGACTTCTATTATTTTAATTATTGCTATCGTATTTTATACTTTATTAACCTTTTGTGCACCTATAGACCACGATCGAATATACAGGTTATCTAGAGATTTCATCTATAAAAAAAGATGATAGATCCGTCTATCATCTTTTCATTCTCATTAAATCTTTGCTTCTACTGTAGCAATCTTTCTACCACGACCATCGCGCTTGAATCTAACCACTCCATCGATCAAAGCATATAGAGTATAATCTTTACCACAGCCTACATTGATGCCCTGATAAATTCTAGTACCGCGCTGACGAACGATGATAGCACCGGCGTGTACAAACTGACCATCGCCAGCTTTCACTCCGAGACGCTTCGATTCACTATCGCGTCCGTTTTTAGTGCTACCGCCACCTTTCTTGTGAGCGAATAATTGTATATTAAATATCATACAGCTTCTCCTTTATCTTAATATATTTTTTATAACAATCTGCGACCTTCCTAATCCCTAGATATGTAGATTCCATCAATAGATCCACTTTGTTTGAGATAGCCTTGTCTAAAGCTTTCGGCAGGCTGATACTCAAATGCGGAATAGATTCATCGATCTTATAATCTGGATTGATCTTCACAATATCTATAAGACTATTGAGTAGTGTCTCTAGCAATATGGATACCGCACTACATACTATGTCTGATCCCTCAGTAGCATAGCCTGAATGTCCTGTCGCTTCTATTGTCATTATGCGATTATTTTTTTTCACGACTACAATATTAATCATATTAACCTATACTTTCGATAGTAATCTTTGTATATGGCTGTCTATGACCTTGTTTCTTGCGTTCGTTCTTCTTCGCTTTGTACTTGAAGACTGTAATCTTTTTGTCTCTAAAATGCTCGACTACTTTGGCCTTAACAACCACATCTTTAATCACAGGATTACCGTTCTTAATCTTTGAGCCATCGACAGTCATAAGCACTGGGAAAGTCACTTCTTCACCAGCTTCTGCAGATAGTCTATCTACTACTATAGTCTGTCCTACCTCAACCTTGAACTGTTTTCCTGAAATGTTTGCGATTGCGTACATACTAGTTACCTCCTATAAAGACTCACTCTTAAGGTATTGCCGAAATATACCTTTGGCAAATTTAGACCTTTTCAATGTGGTACTACTTGTCTAGTATATCAAAGGTAAAAAGTTTTGTCAACGGGTTTAATTAAAATTATACGATATAATTAATGATATTTCTTGTATCAATCTATTTCTTTCAGCTTTGTATTCAGTGCTCTACGAGCAGCCAAATGTATGACATAGTCTTCGTCTAAATACTTTGTCTTAATTGAGTTGCAATAAAATATTGTATAGCAAGATTTTTTGATCTTTTTTACAAGTGAAAATATGGTCATATTCTCATCTACTTTGATCATGACTATTTTTTGACAGGTCTTTTCTCTGTCATGCTTAAATATCGAAAATGTCGGTGTCTGTCTACATATAGAAGTCAAGAAAAAGACCACCATAATGATATAAAAATAGTTTACTGCATGTGAATTGATGCTGATTATAAACAAAATGAGAAAAGAGATACTCAGTCCAATGCGCAAAAATAGATCTATGCGTCTATACACTTTGTCCGAATGTACCATCGAACGAAATATCTTACCGCCGTCGAGCGGATAAATAGGCAGTAGATTAAATATCGCTAAGACAAAATTAGCTAGACAAAAAACATTGAGATAATCATATGACGCTGGGACGAGCCAATACATGGACATACAAAACATACATATCAATAGATTAAAGGCAGGACCAGCGATATTGATAGCAAAACTATCCTTGTCGCAAATATCTTCATTCAGCTCTACCGACATGCCAAAGATATCAAAATGAAAGCGCTTTAGTTTGTATCCCCGTTTTATTGCGACAAAAAGATGCGCCAATTCATGGAGAAATAGCGCACTTAGATAATTCAATAGCACTAAAAAATCAAGTCCTAGCAAGCACATTATGACAAATAATAATATACTAATGCCTATCTTGATTTTTTTCATATATAAATATATGCTCGTTATGGCATATTATTCGGGAATTGAGCGCATCGTTTTCATTCTCTCGCCATAGCAACTCACACTGATCTGATAGCCATTGTCTATCGTATCAAAATCTACTATGATATCATCAAAATCTACTTCAAAATAATTGCTAATAAGATAAAAAAAATCTGATTTTATGACATTTTGTAAATATTTAGGATTAGTTTTCTTGTCCTTTTCTAATATAGAATGTAGTCTATCATTTAGGTTCATCACACACTCCTTTTTAATAGTTTTTTTATCGTACCCAATATGCCACGATATTTGTATGTACAGTCAAATAGTCTCTTCTTCCCAGTCAGAATATTGTCAGCCAAGATCTCAAATGCACGATTGATCGCTATCTTATTATTGTTTATATTCTCACTAGTGTTTGTAATAGCGTGATCATCTTCTGGTATCACTCCGCCGAATTCTATATTGAGAGTCTTGCCGATATCGTGCACATCAAACATCAGTTTATCTTGTATCAAATCGCCTCGTGCGCGGTTGATCACAAATCTTTTGCTAAAAATATTGTAGCTAGATAGAATAGTGATCACCTTGTCAGCATCTCTAATACTAGATAGATGCGGAGTGGTGATAACCAACGCTTCATCAGCACAGCTCACCGCGCGCTTAAATCCCGCGTCTATGCCTGCAGGACAATCAATCAATATAAAATCAAACATATTATGCAATTCATCTATAATACCCCTTATTTGAGACAGCTGAATACTTAGGTTTGAATTCAGTCCGCCACTCGATAGCAAATATAATAATGGAAAGCAATCGTCCTGGATTAAAGCTTCCTTTAGTCTACACTTTTTCTCTATGACATCCAACATCGAATATACGACACGATCTTCCATATTCATCACGACATCAAGGTTATTGAGTCCTATATCCATATCTACAAGGCACACTCTGTAATTTCGACTCGCGAGATGCATGCCTAGATTCGCCGTGACCGTGGTTTTCCCCACTCCGCCTTTACCAGAAGTAAGTACTATAGCTCTCCCCATACGACCTCCTTGGCTATACTTTAGCATAGATATAAAAAAATGCGAAGAATAAAAAACTAAATTTTTTATCTTCGCTATTATTAGACAATTTTACGATCTAAATGTCAATTTTTATAAATTCTTTACCCGAGGTGAGCAATTTACCTGCGCCCATTATGACAGTGTCCATAGGTTCATCTGGTATGAATATCGGCAGATCCAATTTTTTCTTTGCATATTCATACAATCCCGGAATGCTACTTGCGCCACCGACGAATACTATGCCATTGTTATATACATCTGCCCGAATATCCTTGTCTAAGCGCGTCAGCACATCTTCGATCAGCTTGAATATAGTGTCATACACATTAATGATAGATAGACGGACTTCGTTTGCACTTATCTCGCTCTTTACGAACTTTTGATTCTCATCTAGACCAGTATATTCTGTCTTATATTGATCTCTATCATATAGGGATGCCACTTCATTTTTCACGATTTCGCTGGTGAGATTTGATATCTCTAGACCGTAGTTGTCAGACACGAATGTCTTTACACATTTGTCCATATCCTGACCACCTATAAAATATAATCTGCCGAAATCGAGACTGTATTCATTCAATACAGAGATATCAGTCAAATATTTACCGATATCGACCACCATCACATGAGCATGTGAATCAATGTCTAGTGTACTGCGCACACAAACACTGTTCTGCACAAATGTGATCTTATTGATCCCTGACATGTTCAATACTTTCTTTAGCAAGCGTAGCTGTTTTTCATTCAGCGCACAAGGTACAGCTACCAATGCCGTCAGATTGGTAAGCAAAAATTTATCTGTGATTATGTCTTTTAATATCTCGCTTATCAGAATCGTAGCCATCTCTTCGTTGACTATCTCACTGTTCTTTATAGGCTGATATATAGTGACAGAAGCGGTCTTTGATAAATATAACTTTTCCGCTTTTTTACCTATAGCTTTGACCTTAAATTTTTTGCCATTTTCCTGCACAGCCAAGAATGCAGGCTCCTTTGCAATGATTCCTACACCCTTACGATAGATGATAATCTCGCTACTACCAAATTTAATAGCTAAATCAATATTAAACATAATTCACCCCTTTTCATCAAATATTCATATTATCCGAATGCTTTGACCTATTGTGCACAAGCTTTAGTGTGCGCCTTTAGTAAACTGATGATAAATCACAATGTATGCATAGCCCGCTGTAGTTTGATAGAATAAATATAAAATTTCGTATCAGTAAAATTTCAATTACTTGTCTATAATATTTGAAGATTCTTACCATATATTTTCTTGAAATCAGGTGCAACTGACATTGCCTGACTAATCTCAAGGGTCGCATCTCTTTCGACTTCTGTCTTTAAGATTACGGTATCTCCTAATACATCACATGCGATATCCTTCACCGAATTTGAGTTGGTGATATTTAGCATCGTAGCCATCTTGATAATGATGGCAAGCTTTCTCACCGCATCATAATCTTCATCTGAAACTATATCTTTATATCGCACCCATTCGTTCAGGCTAAAATCATCTATATTCTGGCTGCTGGCTACAAAGGCTGCTAAAATAATATCCTTATGCGAAGCACCATATATAGCACTATTGATGATAACTGGGAAATTATTTTTCTGATAGTTTTCAAACGAAATTCTCTTACCAGACATACACATGCTAGCCGCGATACGCAGGACTTTCACATATGGTCGAGTCAATTTATGCAATACTTTTAGTTGTTTATACAAGATCACCGCTATAGCGTAGTTGCTATCAATATTGATATTGGTAGGATAAAATTCATTGATAGAACTGAGCGAATATCCTAGAATATCTAGTAGCGGTTTTTCACTCGATTGTCCCAATATATTTTTTGCGACAATGCCATACATCTCTCCATTGACAGACACTTTCACGCATGTACGGACAGCTTGTGAGTATATTGCATTTGCGATAGCAAAGCCGATAGCTATTAGGTCGGCACGCTTTTCACTGATGCCTTTTAGCTTCTTTGCCTTATCTAAGTCTAGCCCATGGATTAGATGATATACATTATTGAAACTCTCGGTCGTAATCTCATAATTATGCGCCACATCTATCGGATAGTGCGTAGCTTTTCTACTAAGCTTCCCTAGTGATGAAAATACTTCACCCACTCCAATGAATTCGCAATCTTCTTCAAGGTCGTAAAGCCAGTCAATCTTCTTTAATTCTTTCGTCATAAAATCGGTGACGCTATCCATGCGCTCTGAAAAAGATTTGTCCCTAAATTTTTCAAGCAAGTTTACCATGCCATAAGGAAGAGAAATACTATTCTGCACTACGCGTCTATTAAACCGAACTAATTGAGTAGAATAGTCGTCAATTTCAATAATTATTCCGCGTGTCATAGCAAACGAATACATAATCGCACTGTGAAGAGCAGACACTCGCTCTTCGTTCGTCAGCACCTTGAAATATAGAGAGACAGTCTTGTATATTTCATCTAAGAACGCTATTTGATTTCTCGCATTTGCGATAGTCGGATCAGCGTAGCAGATGTAGTTTTCTATCTTTGCTCCATCTACAATCTTTCTAAAATTTTTCAGCACTGAAATGGTCTCTTGAATTCGGGCGGGTTTTATATACCCATCACGCTCCATATCTTGAGTCAATTTTACTGGCTCCACGATTTGTTGCTCTGGGGCAAAAAAACCATTGCCCGTGCATTTGAATATAGTCAACTTTATATCATTTATACTTAGTTCAAAGACAGCTAATTTATCCATAATCTAAATAATATCTCCTTATCTTTTTGTTGCCTTACTTTTAGCACTTATTTTGATTATAGTCAATAGGTTTTTGAAAAATTTTTTAAATTTTTTTAGACAAAATTTATATCAAAAAATGGTATAAAATTTTTAGTAAATTTTTTAAAAACTCCATTATAATATCGTATTTTTATAAGATTTTTTATGATTTTTTTACATTTTAAAAATTTTTTATCTAATTTTTCTATCCACGATATTATTTATAGTGTTTTCAAACAATTTAAAAGCGGGATTATTGAAATCTGGTGCAACGCTAAATCTCATATTTTCCTTGCTTATTGGGTGTAAAAATGTCAGCTCATACGCCCATAAAGCTAGCCTACCAGCATGCGCTTTATCACCATATTTATAATCTCCATATATAGGGGTATTCATCTGCTGAGCCATCTGCACTCGTATCTGATGACTACGACCAGTAATCAGGTCCACGGACAATAACGATAGTCTATTCTTCGTCTCTATCAATTCGTAGTCCAATATAGCCTCTTTGCTACCTGTCTCTAACTGTGGTGCAATGTGCACGGTATTTGTCTTTTCGTCTTTCTTTAGATATGTGACTAGGTGTGCTTTCACATCTTTAGGTCTGCCTAGGACTACAGTCAAATAGCACTTCTTCATCTGCTTTGACTTCAGCTGATCTGACAATCTGCTAGCTGCCTTACTCGTCTTTGCAAACACCATGACTCCGCCCGTGGGTCGATCTAGTCTATGCACCAATCCTAAAAAGACATTGCCAGGCTTCTTGTCTCGTTCCTTTATATACTCTTTGATAATAGTGAGCATATCTAAATCTGCACTGCTATCTTCCTGTACGGCAATGTTATAAGGCTTGATCACCACAATGATATGATTGTCTTCATAAATAATCTTTGGCTCAATTTGCATCTTATCCTTCTTTTAAAATTTTTTAAAATACTAAATTAATATAATCTATTACTATAATTTTGCGATATTTTTTATTGTTTTTTATTTTTTAGGTAAAAGTCTTTATCGCACTACATCCGCATGGTAATATTATTCCCGGCTCATCGGTAGGCAACCCTATCTCGTAGGCATCACACTCTCCACCTGAAATAGTTGAGTTTAGGATATTCGCCATGACTGTAGGTTGTAAGCCGGTCGTGTAGCTATTGATCAGTACGAATAGTCTATCATCGCTAAGTAGTGAAGCGCACAGTTTGACAAACTCATAGATGTCATCTTCTATCTTCCATGTCTCGCCTTTTGGTCCACGACCGAATGACGGCGGATCCATGATGATAGCGTCGTATTTATTTCCTCTACGGATCTCACGCATGACGAACTTCATGCAATCATCCTGAATGAATCTTATATTTGATATATCATTAATCTGTGCATTGATTTTGGCTATATCAATCATGCTCTTTGCCGCGTCTACATGTGTGACCGACGCACCCGCCTTTGCGCACGCAATGCTAGCACCACCAGTATAAGCAAATAAATTTAGAATCTTTACAGGTCGCTTTCTAGACTTTATGAGACCTGTCATGATATCCCAATTCACTGCTTGCTCAGGGAAAAGGCATATATGCTTGAAACTCATCGGTTCGATATGAAATTTCATATTTTCATAGCTAATGTCAAAGCTCTTAGGCATACGCGCGCTCATCTTCCATTCACCAGACTTATTCTCCGTGCGTCTATAGAGAGCATCTACTTTGTCTGACAATTTCTTGTCCATATTCCAGATTACCTGTGGATCAGGGCGCAAAAAAGTATAGCCACCGATTTTCTCTAGTTTCTCACCATTCGCAGTAGCCAATACTCTATAGTCCACCCATTTATTCGCAACTTTCATCAATATACATCCAATATTTTCTTCATATCAATGATATCGGCAGCAGTAATGATCGCCAACGGCTTCCCTGTATCTTTGCCATTTTTCGTGATAAGTATGATCAATAATTTCCTATTGTTTTCAAAATAATTCATCGCGTCATCTATGGTCAAATCTTCATCCGCCAGCATGAAGTAATAATCATCACCCATATTCTCCACTACAGTACTCACTTCGGTATTCATGATATAATCTTGAATATTTACTTTCTCACCTATTTTCTGTCCAAGTACTGAGATGAGCTTTCTACCATTCAGTATACCGATCAACTTCTCTCCGTCATATATCGGAAGGTTCGAATATCCTGTGCGACTGATCAGCTCCATCGCAGTCGCGATCTTCATGTCATGATTGATCGTAATGACCTCTTTATTACCCACTCTGTCTATTGCCACAGGAGGCTCGGAGATGAGATTTGCCAGCTTTTCAATCTTCGTGACAATATTGTCATGTGGCTCAGCTATAATGTACTTTTTATTGCCATTATGAATGATCGCGTTCCTTAGCCTACCATAATCTATCAAATCTTCTTCGTATTTTCTGACGACTGAATTCAATACCACACTCCTACGCACCACATCGCTAAACGACATACTACGCTTAAAATCATATATAGTCCTCAGACTGTAATCTATCTGATTGTACGCGGCTATAAATCTTTCTGCATTTGTTTTATTCATTATATTCTCCTATAAAATCTCTATAATGAATATTATAACAAAAAAAGTATATAATTTACAAACAAAAAAAGAGATAATTCTCTCTTTTTATTATATTGATGCAGGTTTATAGTTGGACAATGTGTTATAATTGCGTGAATAATCTATATAGACCACGATTAAAGATTCTCTGAGTAATGATTCTACATATTCATCTACCGACGGATAATCTATCTTCAATCTACTATCCTCTGTACCATATTTGTCCGTAAGATATGAAGTATACGACTCTATTCTCCTCTGTTTATGAGCAATCATATAAATCTTGGTCTCTAATTCTTTCACCATATTTATACCTACTGGAACATCCTCTCTGTCATATTTGAGTGTCCTTAGAGTATCTTTGGTTACTGCCATTATAGCCTGCCTCGTCGCTTTATGCAATATATTAAAGGCGACTGGATCTATAGCATAATTCTCACCATTTATTAAGATAGTACCATTCGGATCCGAATGAATAAAATCATATATGTCGGTTTCATTGCGTTTTTCGCTCAGTTTTAGAATATTATTAAACTGACGCAATATCTCGCTCGAATAGATAGCGTCTCTAGACTCTCCTGTGATAATGTCTTGCAATGTGCGTCCCACTAGCTTTCTATACACATCGTATTCGTCTATATTATTAAATACTCTAGCAATAGATACTTCATCTTTTTCTTTTTTTGCCATGTTTTCACCTCTTAGGTAATATACCACTTAATGCATCGTTTGTCAATACCTAAAATTCTCACAAACTCCGCACAATTCATCAATAACTGCAGAAAATTTTTTAAAAATACTTGAATATTTATCGCATTTAATATATAATATAGATGAGTTGTACTAGGCGGGGAGCTAGTGGTGCCCTGTAACCCACAAGCCACTACAGTGGGGCTGATGTGCTAGAGCGGGACAGACTTGGTTGTGTTGAGTAGCCGTATATCATGCTGAAATCAGGGTCTTATACAATATTGCCCTACGAACCATGTCAGGGTCGGAAGACAGCAGCATTAAGCAGGATACAGTATGTGCTGTAAGGTTGCTTTGATGGAGTGGTATATGATTATGCCAGCAGTCAATCTATCTCAATTTAGCATGTACAACTTACCAATTTTAATATAATTTCAAAAAAGTTATACCGTCGGTATAACTTTTTTAATCATTTACATACTCATCTTTGATGATAGTGTAGCGCTCTGCGTGCTTTTTGATCAGCGCACGCAGGAACACTATCAAGGACACGATGATAAGTACAAAGAAAATAGATATATATATCAGATTCGTCTTGCCATAATCATTCCCTGTCACCTCCAGTAGACCCGCAAATACCGCGCTCATCACTGAATAAGATAAAAATTCCACTGTGGTCCTAATAGCATATGCACGCTCTAAATTTTTTCGCTTTAAGCATACTTGCATATAGTTATTACAAAAGATTTGATTCGGCATACGCAGACTGCACTGCACGAATGTGGATATAGATATTATGACCAAGGTCACTATTGATGTAGGTGCTATCATATACGCTACACCGTTTACGACAAAGCTCAATATCAAAAGAATATTGAACAATATTAGACTCCTGACTCCAAACTTTAGATTGAATTTGAATTGATATTTTGTAGATACGAATGTGCACAACCTCACACCTGCAAATAAGTACCCTATCACCACGACTGGAATGACACTTTCGTCTGTCAGAATGTTTAGATATGTCTTAAAAGCTGAAGCATCTATTGCCACCACTCCTCTGAAGAAAAATAGATATATTATCATCGTCAAGAACATAGGAGTCAATAATATCTTTAGATAACTGTCAGGTCTCTGACCTGTGCGCTTTTTAGCCTTTTGTTTTTTATTTTCCTTGACATTTTTGCCTGTATTTTCCTGCGTCAATAGGTTTTCAGACTCTTTAGCCGTCGGATCGAGATTGACATTTGAAGGCTCAAACTTTTGCGGATCTTTTATTAGAAATGAGTATAAAGTTATCAATACTACCACACCTAGAGAGATATAGTATGCTAAGTACGGTTGCCAGCTGTATATATATGTAATCACTATCGAGCCTATCGCTTCTGCTATATAATACATACTGACTCCGCCACCATATACCCGCTGATAATCTTTGTCTCTATTCACTAGCCGTAGGCTATCTAACAAAATTGTATTGTTTTTTACCATCTGAGTAGCGTATGCAAAGGCGAGAAAGAATTGAGCCAAAATAAACCATGCATAAGAATTCCCAAAAATACATGTCAGAAGGAACGCCATAAAGCCTAAATTCGCAATGCGAGAACAAGTCAATGCATGCACCTTTTCAAACATCTTTGATATAGGTATACACATTATGGCAGCAAAAAGCATAAGATATGAATCAAGCGTGATGATCTCTGATAATGACAGACCCTTTTGATTGGTATAAAATAGCGTAGAAATAGTAATAACAAACATTATATCCCATGTAAAAGCATAATACAAGGGCAAGACCTTGATATTTCTATTCATGTAGAAATCTCTGCGTTCTTCATTTGTCATATTACCTTACTCCTATATACTGAAATCTATTTCTGTCTAGGTTTTCTCCCACTAAATCTATCACTATTTTGCTTCATACAGAGTCTTGCCCTCACTAATATCGACTATTAGCGGAACCTTTAGACTCACCACAGACTCCATACCTTCCTTTAAAATGTCTTTCACTTTTTCGCTCTCATCTGGCGCGCAGTCTATGATCAATTCATCATGTATCTGCAATATCAATTTGCTTTTTAGATGCTGATCAATGAGCGAATCGTACACATTTATCATTGCTTTTTTAATAATATCGCTAGCACTTCCCTGCAATGGCATATTCTTTGCAATGCGCTCTGCAAATCCACGGATTGTATGATTGCGTGAGTTGATATCAGGGATGTGTCGCACTCGACCCATAATTGTGCTCACATAGCCATTTTTACGCGCGGCATCAATACATTTTTCGCCATATTCTTTTACTTTAGGATATATCTCCATATATTTTTTTATAAAATCCGCAGCTTCCTTTTGTGTCGACTTTATATTTTGACTCAAGCCATATGCACTAATGCCATATATGATCCCAAAATTGACCGATTTTGCTACCCTACGCATATTTTTAGTGACATTTTCTATCGGCACATTAAATATCTTGCTCGCGGTGGCGGTGTGTATATCCTTGCCTGATAGATAGTCTGATATCATATTTTCATCTAGACTAAAATTAGCCATCAGACGCAATTCGATCTGATTGTAGTCAGCGCTGATCAATGTGCCGTCTTCAAACGAACTAGAAAACATTTTTCTAAGCTCTCTACCTTCCTCATCTCGTATCGGTAGATTTTGTAGATTAGGCTCACGGCTAGACAGTCTACCAGTCGAGGTCGTGCGTTGCATGAATGTAGTATGGATTTTGCCGTCAGATCCGACATAGCTCAATAGTCCATCTAGATAGGTACTAATTAATTTGCTAATCTTCCTATATCTAATAATATTATTCACTATCTCATGCTTGTCCGCTATAGCGTTTAATACTTCTATTGATGTACCTTTTTTGCCCGAATATTCGATCTTTAGTTTGTCGAATAGTATCGTTTGTAGTTGCTTAGGGCTATTGATATTGAATTCTTCGCCTGCCTGTTCGTAAATCTTCGCAACTAAATCGTCTAGCTCGGCATGATAAGATTCGCTCAGATTTTTAATATGCTTTGTATCCACCTTAAAGCCGGTGCGCTCCATTTCAAAAAGTACCCGCACGAGTGGCAATTCGATATCCGAGTAAAGTCTCAGCTGTGCATTATTTATCAGCTTCCCTACATATATTTCCTTTAATTTTATTAGAGCGTAGGCATATGTCTCGGTAGTGATTTCATTTAACTTTAGAGCATCGGCAAGCGTGATCTCAGCATCCATTTCGTTTGCGATATAGATAGCTAGCGACACATCAAAATAATTGTTTAGCGATATGTTATACTCTGCGAGCTCATGCATCAGACTTTTAGCATCAAAGCAAATTTTCTCTTTTTTACTCTCAAAAAGACGCCTGATCTTATCAATATTCTTATTGAAAATATCGCCACTTTTGTACAACACATACTCGGTGTCCGCATATGCTATGCTTAGGCTCATATCTTCACTATTGACAGCAAAAGAATCTCCTAGACTGTCTACCATTTGATCAAAAGCTTCGTCATCTTCTATTTCGACTACTCTTGCACTTAGAGTGATATACTCTGAAGTATCTTTTTCGTATTTTTCAGAAAATAGCTCTTTGCGACTGAGTAGTGATTTGAAGCCTAGATCTTGCATGATGAGATAAGTCTTTTCATTGAACGGAAGATTATATTCAAAATCGCTTAACTCACACTCCAAGTCTACATCTACCTTGATAGTGGCGAGTTTGTACGACATATATGCCATGTCTTTGT
>CALWFA010000020.1 GCA_944377465.1 uncultured Clostridia bacterium | reverse complement strand
GTCGTAGCTACAGGATTGACGAGCTGATTACCATTTGAATCTACACTATATTCATTCCTAATGACCCTATTCGCACTGTTTACTCCAATGATCCAAGTACTAAATGCCTGTTCTTCTTCAATGAGATAATTATAGAAATTACGATCATTAGCATAGAGCCAATCAATTACATCATCACTAGATGTCAAAGCAAGATCGTTCTCAATGTTAAAGGTGTCAGGAGTGGTCGGAATAAACTTATATGTAGTACTATCATTTTCAATGTATGATTGAGGCAAATCGTATTCGATAGGTGTGATATTCGCGATGATAGTGGTCTCTACATTTTTCAATAATACGCCACCTTCACCTAAACCTTCATTAGAAAAACTAGAAAATTCATAGCCTGGCTCGCAATCCACACGAATAGTCACTTCCCCTGTTCCACTAGTGCGATCATTGCCATAGATATCATAACCCTTAGGTGGAGTCAAAGTAAATGTACCATTATCTTCATCAAACGAAATAACTGTAGAACATACTAGATCTTCAAATCCTGTGATCTCCCTATTCTCTGTGACATTAAAGAATGTGGCACAAGATGTATTACCATCTCCTGTACTCATCGCAATGAGTGAGATATCATTAATGTTCTTTTCTCGCGTGTAAGTAATATTGATAGTGGTATTACCTTGCACTGTATTCCTCGTCGTCGAAATTGACACACCATATGTATACAGCGCCGTGTCTGCCACAGGTGAAGCCGTAATTACCCTAGTCGTTTCCGTTAAACTAACAGGATCCCATGTGCGACCAGAATATTCAGAAAGCGTTATGGTGACAGTGTTATTATTAATCTCTATAGTTGATCCGTAAGGAATATTTACTGTTAAACTGCCATTATATGTAGAACCATTGTATGTAAAAGAACCATAATCTTCAGGACTTTCTATTATATTAACAGAATATTCTTTTAGATGAGAAGGTGTAAAGTATGCAGTTACAGTTTGACTAGAGAAGAACTGTGTCCTACCACTAAGTCCGCTAATACTAGAAAATACATATACTATGTTATTATGCTCAATCGATTCATTGTTGAAATTAAACACACCTCTTTGACTATCTTCATATCGATATGTATAGATATAGGAAGCAGAATATTGTAAATAATCCCCTTTCAAAAATGAAACAGTAGAAATGGTAGATTTTATCACATTATCTTGAATAGTCAAAGTAGCTAGTGCCATATATAAATATGGACGACCGCCATTTACATTAGATTGAGTATAAAATCCACTAAGTCCCGATGTATTCGATCCGTAATATTGCCCATTGCCATTTGTTCCCGATAATCTCTGATTATAACAATTTGAATATGAAACATCCAACCCGCCTAAACCGTCACCTGCTAAAGGTGCGTTAGTTAAATTATGAACATTTCTAAATGTAAAATAATCTTCCCATCCATATGATATAGAAATATGATTTGCACTAGTATTGCCTCTGAATGTACAATTTTCAACTGTTAAACCACCATTTGCCATACTACCAAGCCCGACTTGTGCAAGAGATCCTGACCCTGTGAATATTACAATGAGATTCTTTACTGAACTACCAGTTTGTTCGTATGAAGTGCTCGTCGTAAATAAAAGGAAACTACAATTATATATAACATGATTATTACCATCGATTTCCAAGCATAATCCAAATGGTAAATTATTGCTATGTAAATGATTAAAGGTGCGTGAAAAACCCGATAGATCCACATCTGTATATAAATTTATTTTTATATTGGTTCGACTTGCTATACCTGCAATATTCCCTATTGACCATAAAGCCTTAAATTCATTTTGAGAATTAATGTTAAACGTACCACTTTTCTGCTTTATATGAATTGTAGTCGGGATTGTGCCAGACCAGCTGGTCTGATTTTCGTTACCTAAAGTACCTCCATTTGAATTGTATCCTTGAATAGTAAAATGTTCAGTAAAAGTACTTGTATCATAATATCCAAAAATATCACTAAAATAATAATTGCCGTAAGCAGAGGCATATTTAGAACTCGTCAGTTTCATATAACAATACTCAGAACCAGCCCATCCATATCTTTGTTCTGACGATTCAGCCAAACTGAAAATCCATGATATACTGAACTGTGCACTACCACTTGCATGACTACCTGAAACACCATATTCCCATTTAATTATAGGAAGAGTGTTTACATCCCTGTCTAAATTATTGATTAGCCTAATAGTGATAGCACCTGTCGATGCTGCCTGAGGGGATTCAATCTTTTTATCGTTTGTGGATAAATACAATGTCATGCTAACAGCAAAAAACAAAAGTAAAATAATTGATATGATTATACCTTTTTTCATTTTTGATTTTAGCATAATTTCCCCTAACTTTTGAAATAATTGCGACAAGCTTCTCGTAATGATCTACATTTATTCTACCACAAACGACATTGTTTTACAAATAATTTTATAATATTTTATTAGTATTTTCTATTGGATATTTTTAATAAATATTTTAGATTCTTTTACAATATTATTGCTATCAATTTTTTACGAATTAATTTCATTTTATATCGTGATAACTTTTATATAATCACACTGAAAATGTTTTATTGGAAAAGCTCGTAGATTTATATAGCGAATAAGATGAAATAGATGATAAAATAAAAAAATTTCGGGCGGTAATATAAAAATATTGAATAATTAGACAAAAGAATTTTTCTGAGTTTTGCCGAAAAAAATTAATTTTTAATAAAAAATAAAGCAAAATTGCGTTATTTTACACAAAATTGCTTTAATTTTTCAAAGATCGAATATATTTTGACTCTTTTGCATTTAGTGGAGCATACTCGCCACGCGAAAGTCCGCCTAGTCTGATCTCTCCTATTTGGACGCGTTTTAGGAATGTGACTTCCTTCCCTACTGCTGAAAACATCTTCCTAATTTGACGATTTTTACCTTCGGTGATCGTGACTTTGAGACGGGCGTAATCCGCCGTCATATCGATCAATTCTACACTACACGGTTTAGTGATATATTCTCCAATGTCTACGCCATTTGACAATGTCTTTATCTCATCTTTTGATATAGGGGCTGAAATATTGACTAGATAAGTCTTTTTGATCTCGCTATTTGGCTTTGTAAGTATATTTGCTAGATCTCCATCGTTTGTCATGAGCAAGAGCCCCTCAGTGTCATAATCAAGGCGTCCTATCGGAAATACGCGTGCATGCACTCCACGCATGAGAGACATCACAGTCTTCCTATCCTTGTCGTCCGACACGGTCGTCAGATAGCCTTTCGGCTTATTTAGTTTATAATAGACGAAATTCGTACTAGCGCGGACATTTTTACCATCGACAAAAACAAGGTCAGAAGATTTGATGTCAGTAGCAAGATCGTGAATAACCTTTCCATTCACTTTCACTCTACCACTCGTGACTAATTCTTCTGCCTTGCGTCTACTCGCCAGTCCTGATTGTGCTAAATATTTATTGATCCTCATTTATCTTATCTTCCCATAGTACTTCATTGATACGCAAAGTGTCGCTGTCTATCAATTTATCAATCTTATTCATTGTATATAATTTTAGCGTTTTAATCAAGTCATTTTCTAAAAAAATTTCAATTTTTCCTACTTCATCTCCTGATTTAGCGTCATCTAGATCTACAGTGTATTTGATTCGTACTGATCTCATCTCCAATTTTTTGAGTGGATAGTAGAAATCTTCTTCTGCATATAGATACAATTTTCCTTCGCTTTCATCGATGATATATTCATTGTAAATTTCTTTATCTTTATCTATTAGTTTCACAAAATTATATTCTTCAAACGCACTAGTCAGTAGTGCGCTACTCTCTTCAAACATTGGTCCACAATTTAATACCACACATACTGCTGTCGAGCCATCCTGCTCTAAGGCTGACACAAGGCATCTACCTGCTTTGCTAGTAAAGCCTGTCTTCACTCCGCAACAGCCCGGCAAATTGAGTAAAAGCTTGTTTTTGTTTGTTAAATAGCGCTTGTCTGACTTGTTCGTCGCTTCTATCACATAGTTTCTAGTAGAGACGATCTCCTTAAAAGTAAGGTTACCTAGTGCATAGGCTGTGATGAGAGACAGGTCATAAGCTGTAGTGTAATGATCAGGATCATCGAGTCCGTGCGGGTTCGTAAAATGTGAGCTGGTAGCTCCTACCTTTTCTGCTGTCTCATTCATCATATCTGCAAACTCATCTACACCGCCAGCCACATGACAGGCGAGCGCTGTAGCAGAATCATTGCCACTTCTAAGCATGAGTCCATATAGGAGATCTATCACTTTGATCTCTTCATCTTTTCTAAGGTAGATAGATGTACCTTCTACTCCTATCGCCTCGTCTGCGACAACTATCGTTTCATCCAAATCATCACAATGCTCCAAGACGGTGATCGCCGTCACTACTTTTGTAGTGGACGCCATGGGCAACTTTTCATAAGGATTTTTTGAATATAAAATCCTGCCACTATCTTTATCTATTACACACATGCTCTTTGCTGACGAGCTCATCGCGTCTACTGGGGATAATTCAGTTTTTACATTAAAATATCCATAAAAAAGCACAAAAATCAATGAAAATACGATTAATATTATTGAAATTTTCTTTATTTTACTCATTTTTGATTCTCCACAAATTTTTTCAGCACTTCACTAGCGTTCTTGATTAGACCCAAATACGCAGTAGATTTATCCGCATGAATGATTTTGAATTTATCTTTTTTGACGACAAAAAAGCCGATCGGTGAAACCGTGAATCCGCCACCTGTACCACCTGCCATAGGGAAGTCTGCTGAATTTCGTTTGGCATTCAAATCATTATATTCCCCTCCACCTGCGACGAACCCTACGCTCACTTTCGATATAGGTATGATGACGCTATCATCCGGGAGCGATATAGCACTACCTATGACGCAGTTTACATCAATCATTGTGCGTATTTTGTCTAGCGAGACATCTATGAGTGATTCTATTTTTTTATCCTTCTTTAGCTCTACTCTATCCAATTTTTTCATATCTTCTCCATACATTAACTGCCGTGTAAAACAACGAATACAAAATATCAAATACTGACATTCTGATCGTGTTTACCAAGCGGACATTGAAAATATCCTGATTGTATTTTGGCTCAATGTTTATAAAAATATGTGCTGATTTTTTATTGTTTTTTAATTTTGATAGAAATGATTTACCTATCACATCTATATATCCGCACACGACAGCTGTAGCGCACGAATCTAAGACAAAGCCGAAGTTTGACTTGAAATCAAGGCTTAGAAACTGTGCTCTAAAATATAACTGTTTCAGCATCGTAATGATGAATATAATATTAATATTCTTGCTTGAGATTTTTTCCTTTCTGATCTTATTTTTATGATTGATATATACATAGCCATTCTTTACTCGGATATTAAACTCTATCTTGATTTTATTGAAGATCTTTATCGTCACATTACCTTTTAGACGCAAAATATTAAACCGCACATCAAAGCTAATCAAAAACGGATAAATGAGTCCCAATATATTCATGATCGTAGAAAATAAAAAAATAAGATACCACATATCGTTAGTATCTTAAATTTTCTAGATTCTATTCATTTGTGTTAAGCGGTTTTTTTGTCGTCGTTTTCGCTTTCTTTGTCGCTTATGTCAGTGATGTCTTCGGCTATTGCTTCATTCGGAGAATCAGTAGATACACTCTCTTCATTATTAGGCTCTGAGCCTTCTTCTGGAATCGTAAACTCTCTATATAGAGAATCTCCTTCGCTATGTATCACACGGATCCTGTCTAACAGCTCATTATAGTTCGGCAACGCATCTATTGACTGCAACTCAAACCTTTTTAGGAAATTGTCCGTAGTACCGAAGAGCAATGGCTTACCCATCGCGTCCTTTCTGCCGACGACTTCGATGAGATTATTTGCTTGCAACAGCTGTATCGCATAGTCACAATTCACGCCACGAATATTCTCAATCTCCAGTCGAGTGATCGGCTGTTTGTAAGCAATGATTGCCACTGTCTCAAGGGCAGCCTTTGTCAAACTACGCTCACGAATAGGATTCAAAATCTCTGATATGCTTTCGACTATCTTAGGATTCGAGCAGAGCTGTACTTTAGACTTATATTGAATGATATTGATACCGCTGTCTTCATTGTATTTTTGCTTCAAAATATCTAGGCATTTATTAAACTCTCTATCGTTCATATCGAAGCGTGTCTTAAACACATCGATTTCCACGCCTTCGCCCGATACGAACAGCACACCTTCTATTATCCTTGCGATTTCATTAAGATTCATCTGTACTCTCCTTTCGTTTTATCAAAATGTCAGCATATCGTTCTTTTTGTATCACTTCGATCTTTTGAAACTTTAACAACTCCAATATTGCCATAAATACCGTAATTACTTCCAGTTTTGAATAAGTCTCATCAAACAGACTAAAAAAGTTTATCTCTTTATTCTCTTTTAATATATTTGTCAAAAAGGCGATCTTGTCCGCGACTGTCCATCTATCCCTATTGATCTTCTTTTCTTGCGGATTTTCTTTGTCTTTAGTGCGCATTAATATAAAAGCAAAGGCGTCAAGCAACTTTTCTAAATTAAACTGATTGAATACAATTCGCGTGTCTCCAGCCGACCTATCAGGTTGTTTGTAAAACCTATCTACATTCTCTATTTCATGCAGTTGACCACCAGCTTCTTTAAATAAAGCATATTCTTGTAAACGCAATTTGAGCTGAGTCTCGCTATCTATCTCCTCTTCTTCGACGGCAGTCGTCTCTACTGGCAGTAGTGATTTTGACTTGATCTCGAGTAGCCAGCTAGCCACTTCCAAGAAGGCAGAAGTCTCTTCCATATCTAGCTCACTTAAATCCTGCATATACTGCATGTATTGGTCTGTGATCTCGGAAATCTTTACTTCCATGATAGACATGTTTTTTTCTTTGATCAGATGAAGCAAAAGATCTAGAGGTCCTTCAAACCCCTCCAAGTGAAATGTTAATTTTGAAGAAGACTCTTCGTCTATTTGCTCAATCTCTTCCACCTAAGCTCCCAGCAGTGCAATAGGCACATATATATAATTATACAATAAACTAAGAAACCAATCAAGCAAATCGAACGAAAATAATAGATCAATTAATAAAGTAAATAACAATATAAATAAAATAATCTTTAATCCATTCTTGACATTGTATTCAATGTATTTATTATTTGGCTTTAGAAACGACGACACAAAATTGAACCCGTCCATAGGATAGATCGGCAAAATATTGAATAAAGCCAAGAAACTATTTACCAGCATAAAATATTGTAGTGTCAGGAAGACATACTCCATCGCAAGATTTGCAAACCCTACAGTCGACAGTAAAATAGCATATATTATGGCAGCTATCAGACCTAAAACGAAATTCACTAATACACCAGAAATCGAAACAAGCCTAATACCTTTCCTATATTTTTTATAGTTCAGTGGATTTGATGGGACAGGCTTTGCCCAGCCAATCCCTAAGAAAATGAATAATAAAAATCCGCTTAAACTTAGATGCTTAAATGGATTGAGCGTGACTCTGCCGGCAAATTTTGGAGTCGGATCTCCCATCTTGTATGCCACGAAAGCGTGTGCAAACTCGTGCAAAGTGAGTGATATTAAAAATACCACGATAGTAATTAAAAATACTATTACTGCCTCTTGCGCTGTGTAATATTGATTGAATAAAATGTAATAGAGCATTTTATCTCCTTTTTATGAATAAAGGTCTAATTTTTAATCTTTAAAGTAGACAATCTATTATAAAATGCACTCGCATTCAATGGGTTTTTTACATTCGTTATTTCT
The DNA here is from genome assembly GCA_944377465.1 of uncultured Clostridia bacterium. Classification (GTDB taxonomy): domain Bacteria; phylum Bacillota; class Clostridia; order Christensenellales; family UBA1242; genus Onthoplasma. The sequence continues at coordinate 5,536 of CALWFA010000020.1, read as the reverse complement.
ATTATTTCTGAATCATTTTCATCTGTAATAATTATTCCCAATTCTTTGAATACTTGCAGACACACAAAAAATTGTAAGTAAGAATAGTCCTCTTTATCTTTAATTTTTGATTTAATATTTGAAAACATATTGTAGGTAAAATATCCTAAAATTTTATTATCAAAAGCGAATTGCATGAGTCTAAAATATTTTCCAAAAACAGCACGAGACAAATCGATATTTCTTAGTAATAGTGAATTACTTGCAGGCGAATGTGGTAAATAGACGGTCGATTTCGTATGTTTCTTCAATTCACATAGATACCCCATATTTAGTATAGGATCTAAATATACTACCCTACTGAATGTATTGAATGACTTGAAATTCGTCGGTGCTAATATAATCGTATTTAGCCCAGTCTCATCGTTGATATCAAATATTCTATTCCTAAAAATATTGTTGCTATCATATATTGATTTGAAATTTATATAAGTGTTGTAGTCGTTTGCGACGATTAAAGTGCCATATACATTTTTGTCCATATCCAGCAGTAAGCGAATGAGCTGGTCACGATTATAATTATTGAATGTATATGTGCTATCTATAGGATATATTAATTGCTTAATGTATTCGGCTTGTATAATCTCTGGGTCACTTGGTCGATAGATATCTTCGTAGTCAATCGATTTTACGATGCCAGATATCTTTTTACTATTTCTAAATGTATCGATATTAAGATCTGCTAGTATTGTACAGCTAGTGTTCCCTGAAAGTACAAAATATTTATCGCTAGAATTGAACGCTAGGAGATTAAAATTAGGATAATTTAGTACTAGATGCTGTTTGTGCTTCGGCAGTGATGAGATAGTCGCATTGTTTAGTTTGAATTTGAAGATAGGACGAGCATTCATGTGTCCACATGGCTCTAATCTTTCTATATCCTCTACCAGTTTCATGTTCACTTCGTCTGCTTCGAGCTCAAAATCATAAGATTTAGTAGGCAGAAAATCTGATTTGTCTAGATTATTTTCTACATATAATTCAGTAAGCCTTGCGAACTCATCATAATGTTCGACTTTTAGAGTCAGTCCAGCAGCCATAGGATGACCGCCGAATTTGGTAAGCAAATGTGCCATACTACTGAGAAGCGTGTGGACATTCACACCATTTACGCTTCGACATGAGCCTACTAGCTCGTCACCTACCTGACTGAATAAAAATGTAGGGCGATGATATTCTTCGGCTATTCGTGCTGACACGATGCCTAATATCCCACTATCCCACTCGGGACTAGACATTACTATTGCGCTGATCCTGAAGATGTCCTGATTTTTTAGCTCATTTTTTACATCAGTATATACTTTTTCGCACAAAGACTGTCGTTGAGTATTGAATTCTAATACTTTATTACATAGTTTTTTGATCTCTACGGGATTTTTTTCTAAATACAGTGCGAGGCTGGTCTCTGCAGAACCCATACGCCCACTGGCGTTAATTTTAGGTGCTAGTTTAAAGGCAATATCACTGGCTGAACATTTTGCATCTAATCCGCATTCGTGCATCAGTTTAATGAAACCAACTGGGAGTTTGTCCGCATCCTTTAGCCCCAAATAGACGATAGATCTATTTTCATCCAATAAATCTACAATATCTGCAATAGTCGCTATAGCACATATAGGCAAATATTTGCTAGCGACATTTATACCCGCTAGAGCCTGTACTAGTTTTAGAGCCACGCCTGCTCCGCACAAAGCCTTGAATGGATAGGTCTCACTTAATTTCGGATTAATGATTAGACAGTCAGGAACGGTATCTCCCGGTTCGTGATGATCGGTAACTATAACATCAATTCCTTTTGATTTTATATAGTTTACTTCTTCTAACGATGTGATGCCACAATCTACCGTAATGATAAGATCTGGAGTATCTTTCATAAATATTTTATCTAGAGTGGACACGCTGAGTCCATAGCCATCTTCGTATCTATTTGGCATATAATTCGTTACTTTCACCCCGATAGAGTTAAAGTATTGGATCAAAATAGCACTGGCGCTAATACCGTCGACATCATAATCGCCGAATATCAGTATTTTATCATCGTTTTCGATATGGGTCTGTATTTTTTCCACGACTGCTTGCATATTTTCAAATAAAAATGGGTCGTGCAAATCGCTGATACTTGGAGATAAATAATGTTTCATTTTTTCTTGTGTATTGATGCCCCGCGAATATAAAAGACGCACGAGATGTATATCTAGATCGAAAAATCGAGACATCTCAGCGATAAAATCTTCATTTAGTTCTTTATCTATATTACAAATGTATTTCATGTGAACTATTTTCCTGTAAATATTGTACCAATATAATCAAAAAGCCTTTCAAAAGAAAGGCTCTTCCTAATCCTTATTTTGAACAGTTAAATTTGAATTATCTTCTTTATCTTTATCCGCCTTTACTTTCACTTCTCTCTTTTTGAACAATGTGATCAGCATGCTCCACACGAAAGGTAAAACATATAGACACATAGCCAATACAGCCACAGGCATAAACATAATATTTAGAACTATATATTTCAAGTCATTCGGCGCAAAGATCACGAATACTAGACCCAACAACATTATCGCAATATTCAGCACACATATGCGTAGATGTGATGCTTTCATACCTGACTCTAATGCATGAGCATATTCATCTGTCTGAAGTAGATTATTTTCTCTAATATTTTCAAACACTATGAAACTAGTGTAAATGAGAAGTACATTTACAATGACTAACATAGCAAAATAACTTAGACCTATCTCTAATCTTAATATCGCACCTATAGACATATAGAGCAATGTACCAATTATACATAAGATCAAAGTCGTCAAAGCACTCGCTGTATTGTATCTAAATTTAGCGAAAATAGACGCCAAAATCAAAACAAGTATTATTGACAATGCTGTATATAAATAGTCAAGATTTCGGACAACAGGCGCGACCGATGAATGTGCTGATATATCTAAATCTGTAAGAGATAATTTCTCAATTATCATCTCATTGACTGCATTTTGCTCATCTGCTGTCAGAGTGTCCATGTATCTGACCACAAATCTAGTATCGTCACCTTCTCCAAATACAGATACCGTATCAAAATCTCCGCCCTGACTATTTACAGCCGACTCAATAGTAGAGATGTATTCATCATATTTAGCAGTATCTGCGCCAATGCGCACACTGAATTCATGATATCCAGCGATCTCAAAATTGCCATTCATGCCGAATATTGCACCAATGACTATGCCGACCAATAACACAACGGCTAGAGTGATTAGCAATATTTTGTTTTGTTTGAAATATACTTTATTTGATTGCGAAAAGTCTCGATTAAGCATTCTTCCCTCCTTTGCTGAAATTGCATTTCCTACCATCTAGTTTTGACAAAGGAAGATACATATTAATGAATAGTCTCATGAGAGCCTGCTGAGTAAATATGCTGACAAATGACATTACGAATACGACCCATCCAAATGACTGGATAGATAGCGCTGGCATAAATAGACTAATAAAACCGACTATCATCAAGCCAACATTTGTCACGAATGATTTAGTGAGGCTTTCTTTTTGTGCCAATTTAAACGCGATATTTAGTTTCGTATCCTGAAGATAATGTTTCTTTGCTCGTTCGAATAACTCGATCATATTATCACATAGTACTACGAATCCGATCAATATACCGATAAGACCTGCAAAATTGATATGCGCGAGCGGTATAGATTGTAGGAAGAATAGACTAAGCGTGATAAAGAATAGCATAGCAAAACTAGCTAGCAATCCTAACTGCTTATATTTTACGATGAAGAAGATGAATGCAATCAATACAAATATAGCAATAGCTAGTGCACACAAGACATTAGCCCCCACTCCATAGCTAGGCGAGATAGAACCACACTCTATTTGAGTCAAATCAAGGCTCAATAGTCCAGTCCTTATCCTGTTTGCGATAGTGTTTGCTGTAGCAAGGTCTACGAATGTATCACTCTGCATGAATATTTGACCATTCGCAATACCAGTGCTACCGTCGCTATTAGTGCTCATCGTCATCGATGTAAACTGATCTTCACCTAAAAATATATATAGAGTGCCACCGTCCGCTGTCGCTTCGGCTATCTTTTCATGCGATGATTCCTTAAAACTAATCAAGACACCATATACGAGATTCCCGCTTTCATCATAATTCTGCTGTGCTGTCACTGACTCTACATCGGTCTTGTCAGCAAAAGGTGGAGTCTCCTCATCATTGACATCGCTGGACAATGAAAAACTAATAGTCTGCGGATTGCCGATTAGATCTATCAATAATGATTCATCATCGTCGGTCAAAATATTGCCTATCTGTAGCACTATTTCGTCGCTATTTCGCACAGCAATAGTCACATCATCATGACCCTCACCTTGGACAATATCTCTAAGGCTATTTAGCGTGTCATCTCTTAGCTTGCCATAGTTCGTGCTAGCCTCACCTTCTGGCAATTCGGCACGATACACTATTCGTAAAGACTCACCCACATCTTCGCCTAGAGAAATATTACTGACGAAATTCGAATAAGAATAATAATTCCCATTAATCCTAAACGGCAAGGTGAAATTCACAAAGCATGCTACCAAGCACAAGACTAAAAGAATCACAAATAAGGCAAACAAAAATCTAGATCTTAATTTAGTCATAATTTCTCCTAATTTGAATTTATTATATCGCAAGTTTCGTCTATTGTCAAACAAATCGCACTCAAATATATAGCAAATATATTATTTAGTGGTAAATTAGATGATCAATAGACTATAGATATTAGATAAATTATTGACTAAAAATCGCATATTTAATCGCCTTAGATTAAACTGTTTTTCGGCTAGTCAAATTTACGATGACGGACACCACGACCGACACTATCACCGCAAATAAAATGTCATTCAATATGCTGAGATTAAAGGCAAAATTTTGATTTAATATCGCAAAGATGATCATACTCAATATAGCATATAATAAGCCTGCAAATATTGCTTTAATGATCAATTTTTCACCATTTGCTCGCTTAAGACACAGTATCATCACGAAGATCGATATAGCTTTTATGACATCGTTGATATAGCCAATCATATTGCTAGACAAGTCTACAAACTTGAGCACAATAGCAAATATTATCACCCCGATAAGCGTCGCTAAAATACCTAACATACAGCATTTGATAATACTCAATAGACTAGACCAATTCAAAGATTTTATTTTCTGCATAATACCTCCTAATATAATCTATTTACATAAAATGTTTTCATCACTGAATTATTGAGTATTTTATTAATGATAATGTATGATTTTGTAGAAAAATCTTATCCGCCACTACGACAGATAAGATCTCTATCTACTTTGTATTAAATTATTTAATTAGTCTTGATATTTTCTATTTTTACTCCCGACTATTTTATGTCAAAAGCATTACTATCATTCTTAAGTCGACTATATTATGATTTTTCTACGAATCGATATACTTTATAATTACACTTTTACATATCACCTACG
>CALWFA010000019.1 GCA_944377465.1 uncultured Clostridia bacterium | reverse complement strand
AGTAACAAATCCAGCGCAAAATGCGACTTACCTCACAGACACTTATGATTATTATTACTGGAAGAGGAACGCGTAAGGGATATATAAAAAAGGGTAATTATAAAGTATATCGATTCGTAGAAAAATCATATATAGTCGACTAAGAATGTTAGTAATGCTTTAACATAAAATAGTCGGGAGTAAAAATAGAAAATATCAAGACTTATTAAATGATTTAATACAAAGTAGATAGAGATCTTATCCGTCGTAGTGGCGGATAAGATTTTTGTTGGTTTAGGTCATGATGATTGATATTAGGATAAAGCGGAGTCGAGGTGGTGAATGGATGTGAATCGAGTAGAAGGGTGTGTGAGTATATGATCGGAGAGTGAGATCGAAATAGGTTTATTACTATAAAGAAATCGAGATTATTTGATAGACACTCGACATAATATTTGAAAGGAAAGTGACAAAATAGCAATATTGTGGTATAATATATCTATGGTAGAGAGTAAAAAAATATCAGTATTAGTGCCTGTATATAATGTGCGAGAATATTTGTCGAAATGTCTAGACTCGCTAGAGCGACAGACATACAGAAATCTCGAGATAATATTTGTAGATGATGCGTCTACGGATGGCAGTGCGGACTTTGTAGAAAAGAATCTATGTAGATTCGCGAATGCTAGATTGATCCGACATGAGCAAAACAAAAATCTCTTTCTGACCCGCATCAGTGCAATGAAAGAATGCACGGGAGACTATATAATATGTCTAGACAGTGACGACTATGTGGACAGCGATTATTATGAGACTCTACTAAGTCGAATGCTGGAGACTGATGCGGATATGAGCCTAGGAGATTTCGTGATGGAAGGCGGGAATGCAAACATACCTAGATCAATATTCAATAAGGAAAGTTATCTAGGGGAAGAGATCATGGAGTATTTATTTTTCTCGAGAGAGAATCGAATCTACTCGGTCTGGAACAAGATGATCAGGCGGGACTGTTTCGATGCGGGACTAGCAGATCTCATGAAAATGGTAGACGGCGCAGAAGGTATTAATATATGTGAAGACAACATTTTTCTCTTTGTATTCTCGTATCATGCTAAGAAATTGGTGGGCTGTCACGGCTCTGAATATCATTATGTACAGCACAGGAATCAATCATGCACCGACTTTGATAGACAAAAATTGATAATGCAGTTTGAGAGCTTTGATAAAGCTACCGAGCGAATAGTCGCGTTTTTTAAGAGTAAAGGGATATTCGAAAAATATAAAGATCATCTCTATGATAGATACATGTCGATCTTCAGCTTTTTGAAACAGAATGCGCTAAAAATAGGTATTTCAAACGACTTAGATCTGAAAAGATATACAGACAATAGAAAATCGTATATGGCGAGATTCCAGCCTTCACCAAAATTTCAAAATAGTATTTTGCTAGGCAGGTCATATATCGAAAAACATAAAAAGATCGCAGATATATTCAAGAAAAAGACCGATCAAACCACATAATCATCTGTCGGTCACGACGGGAAGCGACTCTGTGCTTCCCTTTTTCATGCGGTGATTATTTTGCTATGAGTTTGTCTAGCGTAGGTGAATATTGAAGGCGGGACAGGCATAGATTTATATATGAGCAAAATTTGGATAGTGATGATCATCGCGAGCCTTATAATGACCGCAATAGTCGCACCAGCTACGATAGTGGGCACGATGATGGAAGCTGCAAAGATGGGCGTCACGATGTGTATCGAATTTATCGGCATATATGCCGTCTGGATGGGGATAATGCAGGTGATGGATGATTGTAAATTGAGCCACAAACTCTCTAAGATACTCAGTCGTCCTGTGCAATATATATTCGGTAAGACCGACGCAGAGATAGAGAAAAATATTTGTCTAAATATCGCATCTAACATCATCGGCATAGGCAGTGCGGCGACTCCATATGGCATCAAAGCAATGCAGGGGCTAGACAAAGGGGACAAGCGTGCCACGCGCGCGATGATCATGCTCGTGGTGATCAACTCGACTGGTATCCAGCTATTGCCGACCACAGTGATCGGTATGCGAGCGGTGGCGGGAAGCGTGAGTCCTAGCTGTATTTTATGGCCGACGATAGTATCCACATTTTTACCTACAATACTAGGTATATTGCTCGTCGCGGTGATATACAGAAGGCGGAAGAAACATGTCTGATCTATTTATTCCTATACTAATCGCATTTATTATGATATTTGCTCTCATCAAGGGTGTGGATGCGTATTCCGCTTTTGTGAATGGGGCAAAGGGAGCTTTGCCACTCATGGCGTCTCTGATGCCCTATATCATAGCAATGTTTGTAGCGGTGGAGCTCTTTCGCAATAGCGGACTAAGTGCTTATCTATGTGATCTATTAGCACCTGTCTTTCGTGCGGTGGGTATTCCGCCTGAGATATGTGAGTTGACACTCATCCGTCCGTTTAGTTCAAATGCGGCATATGTGCTGTTGCGCGACATTTTTTCCACATATGGTGTGGATAGCTATATAGGTAAATGCGCGAGTGTAATCATGGGCAGTAGCGACACGATATTCTATGTGAGTAGCATTTATTTTGCGTCGACTAGTGTGAAAAAGACACTGCTCACCATTCCTATAGCGCTCATATGCAATGTTGCGTGCGCGATACTAGCTTGTTTCTGCTGTCGCTTTATATAATTTACTTGACAAAAGCGGATCAAAGAGATATAATTATATCATGAAATTTCTAAAGATTATCTTTATTTTCATTATACTAGTGGTGGTGTTCTGCGTGTGCTACCAATGCGGTTGGATAGGATAGAGTTCTTGCCTTGGCAAGAATTTTTATTCTAATGAGTATTGTCCAATATGTTACTAATGAAAAGAAAGAAAAAATTAATTATGATAGATCTACTGGAATCTAGGCATAAAAACTTATAAATACAGATTATTTTGTTAGTCAAAAGCAATATAAATAAGGATATAGTATAAAAAATTAATAAAATTACTTTTAGGAGGGAAAATGGAAGAGTATTGGCATGTATTATTAGAAGCTCTTATAGATACGGCAATGGTATTGCCCCTTCTTTTCATAGTCTATTATCTGATAGAGCTGATAGAATTCAAATACGCAATCAAATTTCAAAACAATAAGTGGCTAAAAGGTAAGGCTAGCCCTGTGATAGGGTCTGTGATAGGCTGTGTGCCTCAGTGTGGCTTTTCAGTCGTCTCTACAGACCTATATACAAAGGGCGCAGTTTCGATCGGTGCGCTGATCGCAGTATATATAGCGACTAGTGATGAAGCCCTTCCTCTCATGATCGCTAATCCTGAGAGTCTGCCTTGGCTATTTGCTCTCATCGGTGTAAAGGTGGTGTTTGCTATTGTGGTCGGTTATCTCGCTATGTGGCTACATAAACTGATTTTCAAGAAGAAATACATCACTCCGAAGAACAAAGATAATGTAGATATAGAACAAACATCGGAGGAGACCAAAGAAAGCACTCACGAAGACCAAAGACAAGACCATACTCATGATGAGCATGATCATCATGATTTAAAAGAAGGTGAGATAGTAGCGGAAAACTTAGAACATGGCGGTTGCTGTCATCACCATGTGCGTAGCAATTCATTTGATTGGCTACACCCATTGTTACATTGCTTGAAGATAGCGGGCTTTATCTTGCTCATAAATATCATATTCGGCTGTATCACTCATATTTGGATAGGCGAGCAGGCTATGACCGACTTCTTGAGACATAGTCTATATCTTCAGCCCCTACTCGCTATTATCATAGGGCTGATACCAAACTGCGCCTCTAGCGTGGTATTGACAGAACTATTCATAATGGGTGGACTATCTTTCGGAGCATTGGTGGCAGGGCTGTCTGTAAATGCGGGACTTGGCTTGATCATATTGTTGAAGCAAAATAAGAATTGGAAAGAAAATGTATTCATTATCGCTATGCTAATAGTGCCGAGTTTGATTTTAGGTTATGCACTTAATTTCATCTAGAGACTAAAAAGATTGAAATTTTCAATCTTTTTTTATATGAAAACGAACAAAATGATACTAGATTTAATTGCTAATATAATTGAATATTTATCAAAATATAGAGGATACTAAGTGCGGAGGATTATATGGAAAAGCGAGATTTGAATTTGCTCAATCGGATCTATCAAAACGCACAGATTGGCATGCTCTCAATCGACAAAGTCATCAAAAAGACGAAAGATGATTCGATGAAAAAATTGATAAAAAAGCAATTTGACTTATATTCAAAATGTGCAGATAAATGCATGGGGATCGCGATGAGCGACAATCTAGAGATCAGCGGAAACAATTTCTTTACTAAATTTAGGCAAACCACTATGATATATCTATCTTTGTGGACAAATAATACCCTTCGACACATTGTAGAAATGATGATCCAAGGCACTCTCATGGGCATCATAGACACCATAAAAGCAAAGAAGGATTATCCGACGGACAGAGAAGATATCAATAATTTGGTTGTAGAATTTATGAAATTGCAAGAAGATTTTTTCGAAAAATTGAAAAAACTACTCGCGAAAGTTTAAATTTTATTTAAAAGGAGATTATATGATCAATGAGGTTAGGGCATATATTGAATATTTAGCAAACCTAAAGGAAATCAAGCGTCCCGCAATGCCAACTTTTCCCACATCTGCATATAATGACAATGAATACAGAATTGCGGTTGCCGAGATAATGAAGGAGTTTCAATATGTCGATGATTATTATCTAACCTTGCAATACTTGAAAGGAGATTGATGGAAATAGCGCGTGGCGATATCTATTATGCAGACCTTAGTCCAGTCGTGGGTAGCGAACAGGGTGGTGTTCGTCCCGTTTTGGTCGTGCAAAATAATGTCGGCAATAAATATAGTCCGACTGTGATCATCGCCGCTATTACTAGTCAGCTTACGAAGGCAAAATTGCCTACTCATATAGAGCTCAGCAAGGAAAAATATCATCTAGTGAAAGACAGTGTAGTCCTGCTCGAGCAGATCCGTACTCTAGACAAACGCAGGCTGAAAGAAAAGGTAGGTCGTGTAGATGAGTCTGTCATGCGTGAGGTGGACATAGCTATTATGATTAGCTTAGGTATCACAGCCTGAGCATAAATTTTTATATAAACTCGACAAAATGTATACAAATATACAGCACATGACACGATTTTATAAATATATTGTTTTTTCTTTACAAAAAATGACGAATTTGCTATAATGAATTTAATCTTAAGGTAAAAAGGATTAGATGACAGAGGAACAGCTGAACGATTTGAGTATATTCGCTCTAAGGGAGCTGGCTAGGCGGACCGGAGTAGAGTCACCTACTAGCAAGAAAAAGGGAGAATTGATCAAAGAAATAATTGAGATTAGCGAAGGAATACGCACGCCTAAAATGTCGAAAAATAAGCAAGGCAGACCGCCGAAATCGACAGGCTATTCGTTCGTAGATGTTTTTAATTCTCAGATTAAGGAAGCTCCTCAGTCGAAAGTGACATTCAATCAACCCAAAATTAATTTTGAATATCGAGATATCAAGACTATCGCTGGCGTATTAGAGGTTTTAAGCGAAGGTAATGGACTGCTATGGATCAGAAAAGCTACGAATTATCAATTCCTTTATATCACAGACGAACTGATCTCTTTATACAAATTAAAGACGGGGGACAAGCTTTTAGTAGAGCTAACGAATGAGCATGATAGCGTCACTGTAGAAAAGATTTTGAGTATAAACGATACTCCAATCATGAAATTTTCTACTAGTAGGAGAGATTTCTATAATATAGGTCATCTAGAGTCGAAGAGATTGATAGATTTTGTAGACAAAATGTACTCAGATCTCCACATCAGGCAAGGTGAAAATATCTTCCTATATGGAGACAACAATTTAGAAAATACATATGATCTGATCAAGATGCTCAATTCTGCAAAAAATTGCAAGAAAATATATATTAATATCACCATTGCAGAGAAGAATCGATCGATTCTGGATACACTCACTAATGTGGAACTATTCGTCGCTGATATTACAGCGGATCTAGATGAGACTAGACGCTTAGTGTCACTCGCTATAGAGCGGGCGAAGCGCATCTTAGAGTCGGGCGAAGATGTGATAGTGGCGGTCGACGATATGCAGTCTATATCGGGGCTGGATGCAGATATGCATTCTGCTCGCAATCTCATCTCTATCACGAAGTGTGGTAAGAGAGCGGGATCTATCACTATCTTTTCTATAATGTCTAAGGATAAAGAGCTAAAAATTTTCGATAAATTGTCAGATAAAAGTTTCATGTTTGAAAAGGGCAACATTCGTCTTTAAAGCACATAAATTATTTATGTGTTTTTTTATCTTGTCATGCAGAAAGTTTATCTTTAATAGAATAAAGAGAGGAGATTTAGTTGACTACTCAACTAAAATATGCTATCATATAATTCGGAGTCAATATGTTTAAATTAATAATGAAGAATCTAAATAAAAAGCAATATTTGGCTATATTTTTTATTTTGTTTTTTATAGTGATACAAGTGTTTTTAGAGCTAAAAATACCCGACTACATGAGAGAGATAACCACCATGCTCATGACGGAAGGTAATATGATAGGTAGCATCTTGCTCTCGGGCGGAAAGATGCTCGCATGTGCGATCGTCAGTGCTCTGTCTGCTGTGGCGACTGGATATTTGATAGCAAGAATCTCGGCAGGATTTTCGCAGAAAGTGCGCTCTAGACTTTTTTCAAAGGTGCAATCATTCTCGATGAATGAGATAAAGGGCTTTTCCACCGCTAGTCTCATCACTCGTACTACAAACGATATTAATCAGATGCAGATGTTCGTGAGTATGGGTATGTCTGCGCTGATCAAGGCACCAATCATGGCTATATGGGCGATTATTAAGATCAGTGGCAAGAGCTATCAATGGTCGACCGCCACCGCTATAGCAGTGGTCGTGCTGGTAATAGGAGTGCTGTTGATCATGTTGAGTGTAATACCGCGATTCAAGAAGATGCAGACTCTTACTGATAATGTCAATCGTATCACGCGTGAGAATTTGACAGGGCTAAGAGTAGTAAAAGCCTATAACGCAGAAGAATATCAGCAAAATAAGTTTGAGCACGCGAATGCAGAGCTCACGAATACAAACCTTACCGCACATAGATATCTCGCGATGATCAATCCGATGATCACTGCTATTATGAACTTCCTACCGCTATCAATCTATTGGATAGGCGCTTATTTGATTAATAGTGCTTCTGCAGTAGATAAATTGGTGATATTCTCAGATATGGTAGTATTTAGCTCATATGCGGTGCAGATCGTGATGTCATTTATGCTACTTGTAATGGTATTCATAATGTTGCCAAGGGCGAGCGTATCTGCGAAGCGTGTCAATGAAGTGCTGAATGCTCAGTCTAGCATTCAAGATGGCGAGGGAGTCACAGTAGCAGACGAGGACAAAGGTAAGATCGCCTTCAAGAATGTGAGCTTTAAATATCAGGACGCAGATGAATATGTGCTAGAAGATATAAATTTTGAATGTAAAAAGGGAGATGTCATAGCTTTCATAGGCTCGACTGGAAGCGGAAAGTCCACTCTGATCAATCTAGTGCCGAGATTCTATGATGTGACAGAGGGCGAAGTCTTGGTAGATGGGCACAATGTGAAAGATTATGAGCTTTCTGACCTGCGTAAACGCATAGGCTATGTCTCACAGCGCGCAGTTTTATTTACTGGAAGCGTGCTCTCAAATGTAGCTATGGAGGGTGGAGAAGAAAAGCCTGATGAGACAGAGGTGAATAAAGCTATAGATGTGTCTCAGAGTAGCGAATTCGTACATAAAATGGATCAAGGCATCAATTCACATATCAGCCAAGGTGGTAAAAATGTCAGCGGCGGACAGAAACAGCGCCTCTCTATCGCGCGCGCGATAGCAAAAAATCCAGAGATACTAATATTCGATGATTCGTTTTCTGCTCTTGATTATAGGACGGATAAAGCAGTCCGCTCCGCGTTGAATAAAGAATTTAAGAATACCACCATTCTAATAGTCGCGCAAAGAATAGGCACGATCAAAGACGCGGACGAGATAATAGTGCTAGATGAGGGTAAAGTCGTGGGTAAAGGCAAGCATGAGGCTTTGCTAAAGAATTGTTCGGTATATAAAGAGATTGCATTGTCACAGCTTAGCGAGGAGGAACTGAAAGATGCGAGGTAACACACGATCTGTAGATAAAGCAAAGGACTTTAAACAAGCAATAAGGAAATTATTTTCAACGCTCAAGCCTTATAGATGGATGATCCTAATAGCTATCATATTGGTAATAGTGAGCACGGTTTGTTCGCTCATCGGACCGAATAGATTGAGTGAGGTGACAGATATCATTGAGCAAGGGGTAAGCGTAAATGTAGACTTATCTAATGAAAATAGAGACGAATTATTTGATACAGGCACTGCCACTATAGAAAGTGAAAATTATACATTTATATTGACTTATCAAAAGAATGTCTTAGATGACAATACAGATGATGTGATTTTGCTGTCCATAAATTCTCCAGAAAACATTCTCGGCACTGCAAATTTTAAAAATTTGGAAGAAAATGGCTATGTGGAATTCACTGATCGGAATATGGGTATTGGTTATAGCGAAGGCATCATTAGTATATGGCTAAACACCGAGACTCAAGTAAATGTAGATAAAATATTTAAGATTTGTATGACTTTGACAGTACTATATCTAGTGGCGTTTATGGTGAACTATTGTCAGGGATTCATCATGGCGACAGTCAATCAGCGAGTCAGCAAGAATCTAAGGTCGCAGATTTCATATAAGATCAATAGACTACCTTTCAAATATTTTGATTCGAATAGTTATGGTGAGGTGCTCAGCCGTGTGACTAACGATGTGGATACTATCGGTCAGGCACTGAATAACTCTGTCAGCACGCTTATTGGCGCATTCGCTCTCTTCATCGGCGCATTGATCATGATGTTTGTCACTAATTGGGTCATGGCATTAGCGGGAGTGCTCGCGACTATCTTAGGATTTTCTATCATGCTGGTCATCATCAAGAAGTCGCAAAAGCATTTCGTCGCACAGCAACGCGTACTCGGTAGAGTGAATGGTTTAGTAGAAGAGGCCTATTCAGGGCAAGAGATCATCAAGGCATACAATGCCGAGCAAGAGACGGAAGAATTATTTAATAAAGAAAATTCTAAACTATATACGAGCGCATGGAAATCTCAATTTTACTCTGGACTGATGCAACCTGTCATGGGCTTTGTAGGCAATCTCGGATATGTAGTCGTATGCGTGGTCGGAGCCGTGATGGTGTATTATGGAATCATAAATTTTGCAGTAATCATAGCGATAATGATATATATCCGACTATTCACTCAGCCACTCGCGCATATGGCGCAGGGTGTGACTAATTTGCAGTCTGCATTGGCGGCGAGTGAGAGAGTGCATGAATTTTTAGACCAGCCAGAGCTCTCAGATGAATCACATCTAGATAAACGATTGGATAAAGTAAAAGGAAATGTGGAGTTTAGACATGTGAAATTCGGCTACGATCCAGATAGGATCATCATCAAAGATTTCTCTGCAAAAATAAAGGCAGGACAGAAGGTCTCAATAGTAGGACCTACTGGAGCAGGAAAGACGACACTAGTCAATCTTCTGATGAAATTCTACGACACACTAGATGGTGAAATTTTAATCGACGGTGTGCCGATCAGTGAGCTGACTAGAGCGAATGTGCACGATCTGTTTGGAATGGTACTACAAGATACTTGGCTATTTGAAGGTAGCGTGAAAGAAAACATCAGATACAATAAGCCGGATATCACAGACGAGCAGATCGTCTCAGCCTGTAAGGTGGCTGGCATACATCATTTCATCAAATCTCTGCCAGAAGGCTATGACACTATTCTAAATGATAATACGAATATCAGCGCAGGACAAAAGCAACTCCTCACTATCGCACGAGCCATGGTAGAGAATGCTCCAATGCTCATCTTAGATGAAGCGACCAGTAGCGTAGATACGCGTACAGAGATCTTGATCCAGCAAGCAATGGATAAACTGACAGAAAATCGCACTTCCTTCGTCATCGCTCATAGACTGTCTACCATAAAAAATTCGGATATCATATTAGTCATGCGTGACGGCGATATCGTCGAGATGGGTAATCATGAGGAGCTACTCAATAAAGTTGGCTTCTATGCAGATCTATACAATAGTCAATTTGAAGAAGTGGCATAGGTTTGAAAATCATATTTTGCAAAACTAAAGCAAAATATGATTTTTTATTATAAAATTAAGGATATTATAAAGATTTTATTTGTTTTAATATGAATTATCTTTCGTTTGTGCTAAAATATACCTATGAAGATAGACACTAGAGCGAGAGCTGTGATAGATATATTGAAGCGAGCGGGCTATGAAGCTTATATAGTAGGCGGGTCAGTGCGTGATTATTTGCTAGGGCTGGATTCGCACGACATCGACATCACGACCTGTGCCCATCCAGATGAGATCAAGCAAGTATTTGCTGATTTCAGGACCATTGATACGGGCATTCGGCATGGTACGGTGACGATTTTGTATGAAGACTTACCTATAGAGGTCACCACCTTTAGAGCGGACGGAGAATATCTAGACCACCGTAGACCAAAGCAAGTGTCCTTTGTACGCAATCTTAAGGAAGATCTGATGAGACGCGATTTCACTATCAATGCCATGGCTTACGACGAGGATCTGATAGATATTTTCGGCGGGAGAGACGATCTAGAGAATAAGCTCATCCGTGCGGTCGGAGATCCGGATATGAGATTTAGGGAAGATGCCTTGCGAATACTTCGTGCACTTAGGTTTGCTAGCCAGCTAGGTTTCAAGATCGAGAGACGGACTGCACTCGCCATGCGAAAGAATAGAGAATTATTACGAGATATTTCAGCCGAGCGTGTGCAAAAAGAATTAAATCAAATCTTACTAGGTAAAAATGTCAAAAATGTATTGCAGAGATATTATGATATCATAGCGGTGTGTATCCCAGAGATTTTGAGAATGGTAGGCTTTGATCAGCACAATAAATATCATGTCTATGATGTCTATAAGCACTCTATAGTCGCTCTAGCAAAGTCGAAATGTGATCTGATCGTAAGGCTGACATTACTATTTCATGATATTGGCAAGCCAGAGGTGTTTTCATTAGATGAGAATGGATGCGGGCATTTCTATCGACATGCGACTGAGAGTGTGAAGATCACTCGTACTATATTCAATAGATTGAAATACGATAATGACACGAAGAATCAAGTGCTAAGGCTGATCGAATATCATGACGCCGTCTTGTCAGAAGATGATAAATCAATAAAGCGTTGGTTGAATAGATTAGGCGAAGACCTATTTAAAAAACTGATCGAGGTGCAAAAGGGAGACAATTTCGGTCAGAATCCTGCGCTTCGGGATAGGCAGAATAGATTAGAGAACATCTGCAAAAGGATAGATGAAATAGTGGCAGAAAAAGAGTGCTTTTCATTAAGACAGCTGGCTATAGACGGATACGACATGATAGCTCTAGGATACAGTGGAGCAGAGATCAAAACTGCACTAAATTTCGCACTAGAATCAGTAATAAATAATAAAGTAACTAACGATAAAGACGCAATCATAGAATATTTAAAGGCAAAATTAAAGATAAAAAAATAAAAAATTAAAAATATTATCAAAATTACATATGTTTATTAATAAATATTCAAAAATTAAAATAAAAATCCACTAATAATCAATTTATGTGTACCTCATTATAAACATGTAAAAATTTGATTGCGTATTCAATAATATGTAAATTTTAAAATAATATATTATTAATTTTAATAAAACTGTATTAAAAAATTCTATTATAATAATGTAAATCAATGAGTTTTTTGATATAATATAAGCATCTTTTAAGGAGGAAAGTGGTAAAATGAATCAATTTGATTTATGCTTTCAATCGGATAATATAGATTATATTAAAGTGTCTAAACTTCTCATTCCTGATTATTTAGAAATGATAAATAATAAAAACATATCCAAATTATTATCGTCTAATGCAAAAATTTGTACCTATGATGACGAATTAAATTGGGTCGAGAAAAAGCTTAAAAATAATTCTTTGATATTTTCTATGATAGAAAGTCAGACTCGAAAGTTTATTGGAAACATAGAGCTCATGGATGTAAATGAAAAAAGCGCGGAAATTGGAATAGTTATTACGGAAAATTTTCAGGGGAAACATTATGGTACTGAAGCATTAAAAAAGATTATCGATTATGGCTTTAATGTTTTAAACTTGTCCGAACTCAATTTAGTCGTTTTCTCACATAATACACGAGCGATTCATTGTTATAAGAAATTGGGTTTTAAAGAATATAAAGTAGTAAACAATGTTGCAGTGATTGACGATCAATCTGTAAATGATATTTATATGAAGCTAAAAAAATAAGGATGCCTCTATTGAAGTGAACCCCATTTTTTCTACTGAAAAAAAGACGCTTTACTATCATTAGCATCCTTTTTTCTATACTAAATATCTACCTTAATATATTATCTTTTGTATTTTGATTTGAAGCGGTCTAGACTCTCTATGATTACCTCTTTAGCATCTTTTGAGCCACCTAAGGACTCGACCTTCACTTCTTTATATTCGAGCTGTTTGTATACCGACAAGAAATGCTCGAGCTCATCAAATATGTGCTTTGGTAGTTCGGACACATCTTTATATTGATTGTACTGTGGGTCGCCGAATGGAATAGCAATGATCTTTTCATCTTTTAGATCGATGTCGGTCATGACTATCACACCTATAGGATAGCATCTCACCATGCATAGTCTCTCTAGTGGCTGACTGCATAGCACGAATACATCTAGCGGGTCTCCGTCTTCGCTGAGAGTGAGTGGGATGAAGCCATAGTTCATAGGGTAGTGTGTGCTAGTGTACAGCACTCTGTCCATTATCAGTAGCCCTGTGCTTTTGTCTAATTCGTACTTTGTCTTGTCGCCCTGCTGAATCTCAATGCAGGCTAGGAAGTCGTCCTGTTTGATTCTAGAAGACTCTATATCTGTCCATATGTTCATTTGTATTTTCCTTTTAATTTTTACCAATACATAATAGCATTTTATTCTCGATTTGTCATTTATTTTTTACGAAATATTTAAAATACACACACTTTTTATTTGATATTTTATCATAGACCGTATATACAAATAGTTTTTTTAAGAAAATTGGTGTACTTTTTTTCGATATTTTGCTATTATTACTAAGATTTATAACTGTATATGAAGCGATTATTTAATATCGGGAGTGGACTTTTTATATTTTCTATTGTTCCAATTTTGTCTTGGATAGTTCTTTCATATGTGCTAGGAGATAGTAGGATTGCGAATGTCTTTTCTATCACCTATGCGATACAGTTTATCTGGACGATATTCAAGGTCATTTTTGCATCGGGGGCAAACATTAGAAAAGAGCGAGAGGGCGACAAAGATGC
>CALWFA010000018.1 GCA_944377465.1 uncultured Clostridia bacterium | reverse complement strand
GCGCATTTGTTTGATTGTTCCTTTCCTACTGCGAACCTAGTTCTTGTAGGGACTGTGTCCCGTGCGTCTGCTAGTATATCACTTATTCTTCTACTTTATTTATTTTCTTAATATGCCGGTGTGGCGAAATGGCAGACGCACGGGACTTAAAATCCCGGGGGCTTAACCGCCCGTGTCGGTTCGACCCCGACCACCGGCACCAATAATTGATTTGAAAATTTATTACTTAATTATCTTTGTGTGTTTTTTATTATTTAGATTTTATTAAGCTAAAACTAAATTAAGGAGAAAATATGAAAAATTATTTTATAATACATGGTACCTTTGGACACAACAAAGAGAATTGGTTTCCTTGGTTAGAAACTGAACTAAAGAATCAAGGGGGGGGTATGAAATATATAATCTAAATTACCCTACTCCTGAGAATCAATCTTTTGAAAATTGGTCGAAAGTATTAGATGACTATAAGGATAAGATCAGTAATGAATCCGTCTTTATATGTCATAGTATTGGATGTATATTTCTAGTCAAATATTGTATTTTGAATAAAATCAAAATAGGTAAAGCCATATTTGTAAGTGGCTGTAATAATTATTTCTTCAATCCTGAATTTGACATTATTAATAAAGATATGTACACTGATAGAATCTCAGAATTTAAAGATTATTGTGATGATGTGATATGTTTTTATTCAAAAGATGATCCGTATATCACTCTAGACGCGCTGAAAAGCTTTGCAGATAAAGTCAATGCAAAACATATCGTTTACAAAAATGCCGGACATTTCAATGAAAAAGCTGGCTTTAAGACATTTACTGATATATTAAAATATATTTAAAATCAGAATAAAAATTAAAAAGCATTACTATTTGAATCAGTCTCAAAGTAATGCTTTTTACATTTAATACTATCATATGCTAATTATTTTTTCTAAGATATCATTATTTTATTGAATGAACCTTGTCGCGAGACTCTATATAGTTATCGTAATTGCCATAGAATGTGAACAGTCGCTGGTCATAGAATTCGATTATTTTATTTGCTAGCTTATTTATAAAATATCTATCATGGCTGACAAATATGAGTGTGCCACTAAATTTTGACAATGTATCTTCTAGCACTTCTCTCGTCTCAATATCTATGTGATTAGTAGGCTCATCTAATATTAGTAGATTTATTTCACTCTGTAATAATACTGCCAACTTCAATCGCAATTTCTCTCCACCAGAAAGAGTGCTTACCCGCTTGATCATATCTTTATTATAAAATTGAAAAGTAAATAATATACTCCTAGAGTTTTCTTCTGGTATGCCAGTCTCTGATATGAAATAATCAAGTAATTTTTGCTCTCTATCAGGAAATTCTATTATTTGAGATAGATACCCTATCTTTTGATTAGGACCTAAAGTAATAGAAGGATTATTTGATTGAAGTATCGCCTTTAGTAATGTTGATTTACCTGTACCATTATCTCCGATGATTGCCACTTTCTCCTTATTCATGATCTGACATTCGGCATTTTTCAATAAAACTTTATTGCCAGCAGAGAGATCAAGATTTTTGACCCTTACCACTTCCTGTGCTCCGCGATCTGCGGAAATGAAATTAATAGGAAGATCACGCCTTTCTTTAGGTTTTTCTATTGCTTGTTTTCTCATTCTATCTAAATTCGACTGAATGGCTTTCGCTCGTCTAAAGAACATAGGATTATTAGATAGCTTTCCCCACTCTTTTAGGCGCTTGATAGCTTTTTCCATTTCTGCAAATTTTCTTTGTTGAATTTTGTATATTTCAAACTCTTTTACTTCTTCATTCTCTTTCTGAATAACATAGTCTGAATAATTACCAAAATAGATTTTGATATTACCATCTTCCAGCTCTATTACTTTTGACACAGTTTTATCTAGGAAAAACCTATCATGCGAAACAATGATGATACTGCCCTTATATTCTTTTATGAATCGCTCTAACCATTCAATTCGTTTGATATCTAAATGATTCGTAGGCTCGTCAAGCAACAATAGATCGGGTTTTGACAGCAAAATTTTTGCCATATTGATCAATGTCCGCTCCCCACCAGATAGGGAATTAAACTCTCTATTTAGTAGACTTCTATCGATATTGAGTCCGTTGACCACCATATCAATTTGCATATCACGATCATATCCATTCATTGATAAGAAGCGCTCTTGCAGATTGCTATATCGCTTGATGATCTGATCTAATTCCTCAAGATCTGTAGTATTTGACATCAAGTTTTCGTAAAATTTCAGCAGTTCTTCCATAGCATTCAAATCTTGGAAAGCCGAATTTAATATATCAATACATACTCCATCTCTATTATCAGCGACATCTCCCTGCTCTAAGTATTCGACTTTTGCATCTTTTTTTATGCTGATAGTACCCGAATCAATCTTTTCGATTTTTGCTATCATTTTCAGCAATGTAGACTTTCCTGATCCATTATTTCCCACCAAGGCTATCTTTTCGCCTGCATTTATAGAAAATGATATTTCATTTAATATTTTACCAAAGCCATATGATTTGCTGGCTTTGTTTACATCTAAAATTATCATATATACCTCTCTTCTAAATTAGAAAGTATGGTATGATATGAAAAAAATCACACCATACGAAATGTTTTGAAAAACTATGTTGCATTTATCTCAGTGCAACATTAAACTAGTCTTAAACATATGCAAGTATAGTATGATATCTCATATTATGAGTATATTACAAAAATAAATTAAAGTCAACACATTTTCAATAAATTTTACTAAATTCTACTCAGAAATAAAAATGACTAGGTTTTACACCACTAAATGTATCACCTAGTCACCTATAAAACACTATATATTGTGTTTATGGAGCGGAAGACGAGATTCGAACTCGCGACATTTGCCTTGGCAAGGCAACGCTCTACCACTGAGCCACTCCCGCATATTATTTAGATAGATTGATTTAATCGCTGGTGATGAGATTTCAAGATCGCGTTGCCTCAACGCTCTCCCATCGCTAACGCTCACTCGTCACGCTAAAACAGCAAACTATTGCAGTTTCTTTACGCTACTCCCCACTTCGCCACTCCCGCATATATATTTAGATAGATTGATTTAATCGCTGGTGATGAGATTTTATGATCGCGTTGCCACAACGCTCTCCCATCGCTAACGCTCACTCGTCACGCTACTCCCCACTGAGTGAATAGCTCATATTATGTTATATGTCTAAACCAATACTAATGCTAAATATTTGCTATAAAAATGCAATCGTTTGGGGTGGTGGGAGATATAGGACTCGAACCTATGACCCTCTGCTTGTAAGGCAGGTACTCTACCAACTGCGCTAATCTCCCATAATATATTTATTATGTTACAGTCAACATTAATTGATCTAGAAACATGATATCGCTCATATTAGTAAACTCAATCTGCACAAGTGACTGTGTCAATCTCCAACACGATTGCAATATTAATATAGCATATATCGGAATCTATGTCAACGATTTTTAATAAATTTTTATAAAAAAGGGATAAATTTATTATCCCAATTTTATAGATTATTTGTTTGATGTTCTGCTTCCGCATGACTTACTAGCTTTGTTTGTGCAAGCCTTCGCCCCACAAGACTTAGTATTGCTAGCTTTTGATGATGAGCTGGTATTCTTCGTCATGTTGCTTGATGAAGAACTAGTACCCTTAGTCGTGTGAGTTGATGATGTATTGACAGCATTTGTGTCTGATACATTTGAAACATTTTTTGTTTCTTTCTTCTTTTTACCAAACATAATATCTCCTTTTATGTAGTATTACCTACAACAATAGTTTGAGCAATTTTGACAAAATAATACATAAGCTATCAAATATTCTCAACAAAAATAAGACACCTATATATAGTGTGTCTCATTAATCAAATACACAAAATATTACTCTACAGATATGATATAATAGTAAACTGGCTGACCACCGAAAACGACAGAAATATCTATATCTGGATATTTTTCTTCGAGCTTAGACAATAGATTCGTCGTATCTTCCTCAGTCACTCCCTCACCATAAAATAGAGTGATATTGCTAGAATCTGATTTTACTATCTTAGAGATCAGCTCTATAGTAGTATCAGTGATATCCGTGCCAGTGGTGAGCACTGTGTGCTCATCTAGTCCCATGATATCACCTACTTTGACATCAATACCATCTACATTGGTAGTCCTGACAGCGTATGTGACAGAGCCTGAGCGTACATTGGCGATGGCATCTAGCATATTCTCTTTATTCTCTTGCACTGAGGCTGTACCATCAAATGACAATATAGCACTGACGCCTTGCGGAATACTTTTGGTAGGGATCACTATCAAATTCTTGTCCGTAATGTCATTTGCCTGCTGTGCCGACATGATAATATTCTTATTATTTGGGAATACGAAAATATTTTTTGCATTCACTTTGTCTGCCGCAGTAGCAATGTCATTTGCACTAGGATTCATAGTCTGACCACCGCTTATGACATAGTCGACATCGATATCTTTAAATACACTATTTAGACCATCACCCGCAGCGACAGATATCATTCCATATTCTTTCAATGGCTCTTTTTCTTGCTGTTTTCTGAGCTGGCGATTCTGCTCTAGCATATTTTCGATCTTTACACCATTCAATTCACCTAACTGAAGCGCATAGCCTAATGCCCTATTCGGCTCATTGGTGTGTACATGCACCTTGATCAACTGAAGATCACCGATACATAACACACAATCACCTATCTCCATCAGACGAGAACGCAGAGCATTGATATCTGCATCAGTAGTCTTTTCATATATATTGATGACAAAAAACTCTGTGCAATACGCATATTTTATATCAGCGAGAGACTGATAGTTGACATGCATATCCTCACTAGTGACATCTTTTTCTATATTATTGATAAATTCTACTTCGGTCATCTCACCGGTCAAAGCCTTGTAGAAGCCACTGAAAATAAACACTAGACCTCTACCACCCGCATCGACAACTCCTGCTTTCTTCAATACAGGAAGCATGTCCGGAGTCATCTGCAAAGTAGCCTCACCATGTGCGATGATGTCGTTAAAGAAATCTTCAAAACATTTAGCCGATCTTGATGCCTGCTTTGCCTTCTCTGCCATTGCTTTAATGACTGTCAGAATAGTACCCTCTTTCGGCACTGTGACAGCTTTATATGCCATATCAGAGCCTGTCTGGATAGCCTTTGCGAAATCTTTAAGGTTGATATCTTCCTCTTTTGCCATCAATACAGAGCAAATACCTTTTATTATCTGAGAAGTAATAACACCGCTATTACCACGAGCACCTTTCAGTGCGCCACGATTAAAAGCGACACAAATAGACTCAATAGTGTTAGACTCGCACGCATTCATCTCTGTAACAGCACTCTTGAGAGTCAGGCTCATATTCGTACCCGTGTCTCCATCTGGGACAGGGAACACATTCAAAGCATCTATATTCTTCTTATTCTCCTCGACTAGAGAAAAAGCATTTAAAAACATTTTCCTTAACGCAGCACCGTTAATAGTCTTTATCATAATATTAAACTCCTATACTCTAACATCTACGATATGTACTACGACATTCTTCACTATCATACCAGCGAAGCGCTCTACATGGAATTTCACACTCTGTCTAATCGAATCAGAGACTGCAGATGCAGATACTCCACAATGTCGCATAATAACATAGACATCTATATTCATACTATCATTACCGAGAGTGGTGACTACTACTCCCTTGTGCGCAGTCGTCAATACATTACCCTTGAAAAAACTACGCTGAGATACTAGTCCTACCACCCCTACACACTCCATTACTGAAACAGCAGCAATCTTGCTAATAGCTAGCTTGCTGATGCTAATTTTACCAAATGAGTTAAAAGTGGTCAGTTTCATACACTCTCCGCAATCATTATATAATATTATTATGAATTAATCAAACATTTTTATATATTTTTTTAAAAATACTTGCTTTTTCACTCATAGTATGCTAATATATGTCAGTATTGATTAAAAATTAATGGAGGTCACTTATGAAGGTATGCGAAGTATGCGGAAAAGGTCGCACCGCTGGCAACAATGTCAGCCACAGCATGCGTCACACAAAGAGAACCTTCGATGCCAATATTCAAAAAGTAGATGTTGAGATAGATGGTAAGAAAGGTAAGAAAAATGTGTGTGCTAGATGTCTAAAGACTATGAAAAAAGAAGCTAAATAATTAGGCTTCTTTTTTTTGTTCTCTTTATAAATGTTATTGACATCTAGCATTTATATTATTTATAACCTCGTCAGCTATTGCACGCATTGATTTTATGCCTTCTTCTATCGCTCTTTTTCTATTTAGTTCATCCATTTCTATAGTCCTTTTCTCTTCGCGAAGGTCTTTGACTCTGGCAGAAAGTCTTTCCGTGACATATCCATGCAGACTATCAATATTTTTAAGAGCATTTATTTTTTCTAATAGTCTAGATGTGTCAGTTGTTAATTTTATCGTCTTTACCTTTGATGCCATGATTGTTCTATAGGCTGAAATAACATCGTCAAGAAAATCAGGATCTTCATACGACAATATTGGTGTCAAAGCCAAATCTAGACAAGCTTTGATCACAGGGTCAGATGATTGATCGTAATATTGTTTATTACTAAGATTCATTGCGTGAGTAATAGCAAGAGCCTTCATTGGAACGGCGGAAAGCAATTCTCCTGATTCAGAATAAATATCGGCATCCAACGAACCCTTTTCAGATACGATGAAAAACTCGTCTTTTTTCCTCACGAGTTTATTCTCTGATAGTTTTATGACAAATAATCCCTCTTCCATATCAAATATACCTTGAGCATTGCCACGAGCTAATAATACATATCTACAATTATCTATATTTGCTTTTGTCACAGTAGTCGGATCACAATAAAAATCAAAGTATTCTTTACTAACTCTCTTCCCTTCTTCATTTATCACTATCCATTTCTTCTTTAATTGGCTATATCTTAGTTTATATTTCATGTTTCCTTTCGTCATTGTTTCTCCCTTAATCAGTCGTATTTTAGCATAGAGATGATTAATTGTCAATACTCTTTTTTCAAGATCAATCATTGCACATTAATTAATCAACCATAATATAATATAGTATGAAAATAATATGTTGGAAAGCGCCGAAGATCCTATGCCCTATACTAAAATTAATATTTAAAAAGAATATCTTTTATGTAGGTAAATAGAAGAAAAGTCTATAATGATCTAGCCTATGATGATAGTTTGAAAACCTATCTATTGATCTTTTATTAATCGCTAATCTACAGAGATAGATCTTTGTGTATTTTTCGGTCAATATAATAATTGAAAATTTCGTTTATGTCATTTAACGATATTTGAATAAGAATATTATTTGATAATATTAAAATGCTATCCTAAAATGCCAGTCATCAAAAAACACCTCATATGTGAGGTGTAATTTTATTGAATAGCTGTGGTACCTGCGTGGATACCGTTTAAAAATTGCTGAAACTCTCGAATGCATTTCTCTGAGCCAAATTCTTTCACCACTTGCCAATGCCCCATAATATCTGCACCTGCGATATCACGCGCGTAAGCCAAATTCCAGTAAGGATCTCTGCTATCCATTACGGCTCTACCATGCGCTAAAATATCTGCACCCTTTACTTCTCTAGCAAACTCAAAGTTCCACTTTGGATCTCGACTATTTATGACTACTCTAGCGTGCACCTCAATATTTGCTCCATCAATATCTTGAGCAAACCAGCAGTTGAATTGCGGATCTGCACTTTGGATCACCACATATCCATGCTCAAATATATCAGCACCTTCTATGTCACGAGCATACCAATAATTCCAGCGTGGATCCTTACTATTGATCACTATCTGTGCTAGTCTATCTCTATCTAGTCCTTTCCATTTCTTAAGGGCTAGTTTGTATGCAAATTCAGGATTGTTCTTCTTTATGATAGCCTCTTGAGCTTTATAAAAATTGTCTGTAGGAAGACCATTATTTTTGTCTAGAATCGCTTGCATTTTATCTAAAATCTCATCAAATGTCATAGTACTTTTCTTCTTCATAATTACCTCTTGGCGAAATATTAGCACAGATTAGTCATTTTGTAAATACCTAAAATAAAAAAAGAAACTAGTTATCTAGTTTCTGAATATAATTTTTAGTCTTTGGATATTGCTTTTCACCAATAGCAGATTGTAATTCTTTTATGATCTTGGTGCTATTTTTATCTAGTTCTTTCGGCATTTCACCCTTTAGAGTCACTATTAGGTCACCATATCCTAAGCGTCTTAGATATTTGATACCCTTACCTTTTAGGGTATATTTCGTATTCGACTGTGTCAGAGGAGCTACATCTATAGTTTGTGTGCCTTTCAGGGTAGGGATCTTTACTTTACCACCTAATAGGAGTGTAGTAATAGGAGCATATGCATCTACATATAGATCAAAGCCCTTTCTCACAAACAATGAATGTGGCTGGACAGTAATTGCTATGCGCAAATCTCCTGGTATGCCGTTTTTAGAAGCGGTCTGATGACCTTCTCCGTCGAGACGGATCACTTGCTCATTGTCTATGCCCGCCATGATCTTTACTTTGATCTTAGCGGTCACGGTCTTTAGCCCCGTGCCACGACAGTTAGGACATTTCTCTTTCACGACCTTACCCTTGCCACCACAATTTCGACATATCCCAGTAGTCCTGGTCATACCGAAGATTGTCTGCTGAGTGTAGGTGACCCTACCAGAACCGCCACACTCGCTACAAGTGACATAATCGCTATTCGACTTTGCTCCCGTACCGTCGCACTGTGAGCATCGCTCGCGCCTAGTGACGGTGATCTCCTTCTCACAGCCGAAAGCCGCTTCCATAAATGAAATGACTAGGTTAATATTGATATCTTCCCCTTCTTCTCGTACTTGAGCTGACTGACCGCGCCCGCCAAAATTCGAGAATATATTGAATATATCCTCAAACCCACCGAAGCCACCACTAGATTCAAAGCCTGAAAAACCTTGACCACCGCCGAAGCCTTGTGGTCCGTCTGCACTGCCGAATTGGTCATAATTAGCGCGCTTTTGCTTATCGCTGAGCACGGAATATGCCTCGTTAATTTCCTTGAATTTCTCAGCCGCCTCGGGAGTTTTATTCAAGTCGGGGTGATATTTTTTTGCTAGTTGTCTATAGGCAGACTTGATCTCATCATCAGTCGCCGACTTATTCACTCCTAGAGTGGCATAATAATCTTTATTTGCCATATTATCCTTTTATTGTATGAAACAATCATTGCCAAAATTCTTCTTATATATTTTTTCAAACTCATCTAATTCAATTTTGTCTACCGAATGCGATCCGATCATATTGCGGTAAAATTTAGGCTGAAGTCCAGCGTCGAATAATTGGAAGCCGATCGCCAAGACACAGCTGTCATAGTCTGTACCTATGATGTGCACTTCTTTCGAACTAGATGCCTTATAGATAGATATGATTTTGCTAAGTGAAGCTTTAGGTAGACCGTAAGAGCTCTTTTTCACTTCGATATATTTTAGATCCTCAGGTAGCAAAATCTGAGTCTCACTATCCTGCGTCATAAAATTATAGTGCAAGATATCAAAATAATTTGCGTTTTTGCTCTTTATATTTTGAAATTTCGTCGCAAAAATATATTCATATGCATGAAAATCTAATCTATTGATCGCATTGTAGATATGCTGATTGGATTCAGTCATGAACCCTGCCTGCATATCTACAACTATCAATACTTTTGCTCGATTACTCAACTACGACCTCTGGATCACCATCGTTCTTTGGCTTGTCATTGTTTGGGTTTGAGCCATTGTCGCCTTGAGGGGCCTGCTGAGACATATTCTGATACATCTTAGTGAATACAGTATTTGACACATTTGTTAGATCTTCTGTAGCCTTCTTGAGCTCATCCATATTCTCGCTAGTAAGATGTTTTTTAGCCTCTTCTACAGCGTCGGTGAGAGACTTTTTGTCCTCTTCGCTGAGTTTATCATTATTTTCTTTCATTACCTTTTCGATATTCAAGCACATAGCGTCGAGGTTATTTCTAGTGTCTACCACTTCTCTTCTCTTTTTGTCCTCTTCAGCAAACTGCTCTGCTTCTTTCACTGCCTTATTGATCTCGTCTTCGCTTAGATTAGTAGATGCAGTAATAGTGATCTTCTGCTCTTTGTTTGTACCCAAATCTTTAGCACTGACATTTACGATACCATTGGCATCAATATCAAATGTAACTTCGATCTGTGGCACACCGCGTGGAGCTGGTGGGATACCTGTGAGCTGGAATCTACCTAGAGATTTATTTTGATTTGCAAACTCACGCTCACCCTGCAACACATTGATCTCTACACCAGGCTGATTGTCCTGAGCGGTACTGAATATCTGACTCTTCTTGGTAGGGATAGTCGTGTTTCTAGGGATAAGCTTAGTGCATACTCCGCCTAGAGTCTCGATACCAAGTGACAATGGAGTGACATCAAGTAGCAATACATCTTTCACTTCGCCACCCAATACACCTGCCTGAATAGCCGCACCGATAGCCACACATTCATCTGGGTTGATACCCTTGAATGGGGTCACTGGGATCTCTTTCGATAGAGCTTCTACTACGCATGGAACACGAGTAGATCCTCCGACTAACACTACATTCGAGATATCAGTCTTGCTTAAGCCCGCGTCCTTTAATGCATTTCTAGTGCATACTAGAGTCTCTTGCACTAGATCGTCAATCATGCTCTCGAATTTCGCACGAGTGAGAGTATATTCAAGGTGCTTTGGACCAGTAGCATCAGCTGTAATGAATGGAAGGCTGATAGTCGTCTGAGTGAGTGTAGACAGCTCAATCTTTGCTTTTTCAGCAGCTTCTTTTAGTCTCTGTTTAGCGAGTTTATCAGTAGATAGATCGATACCGTTTTCTTTCTTGAATTCTTCTACAAGCAAATTCATAATACGGTTATCAAAGTCATCACCGCCTAGACGAGTATTCCCATTAGTAGACAGCACTTCAAATACACCGTCACCGATCTCAAGGATCGACACATCAAATGTACCACCACCTAGATCGTATACTAGTATCTTTTGATTCTTTCTATCCTGCTTATCTAGACCATATGCGAGAGCTGCAGCTGTAGGCTCATTGATGATACGCAATACTTCTAGCCCTGCGATCTTACCTGCGTTCTTAGTAGCCTGACGCTGTGAGTCATTGAAATATGCAGGCACAGTGATGACTGCCTGAGTCACAGGAGAGCCAAGATATGCCTCTGCGTCTTGCTTCAATTTAGACAAGATCATAGCACTAATTTCTTCGGGGCTATATGCTTTGCCATCAATATTTACTTTATAATCAGTACCCATCTCACGCTTGATCGATATGACTGTCCTTTCAGGGTTTGCTATCGCCTGACGCTTAGCTACCTGACCTACTAGACGCTCTCCGTCCTTGAAGCCTACCACACTAGGGGTAGTTCTTCCACCTTCGCTATTAGGGATAACGGTAGGCTGACCACCTTCCATAACAGCGACACAACTATTCGTCGTACCTAAATCAATACCAATAATTTTTCCCATAATTTATCTCCTTTAAATTGAAATTATATTGTTACCACAAAGCATTTGTGGTTAAACTTTTTACTATGAATTATAAAATTTATTTCAATAATTGCATAGGAAAAGTTTAAATGAATAAGCATCGCGAATTTACAAAATAATGAAATTTTAGTGTAAATTTTGCGATTTAATTATATGTCTATGAGTTTACGAACGACATATAATTTCACCTTAATTTAATTCTTTTTATCTAAAATTGTTTTAAAATATTAAGCCATTGTTTTATGTTTTGATTTTGTTCTTCTTTATTGCTCACCCTGCCGTGTCCTGGATACAACTCGCTGTATTCTAACTTGTCTAGTCTTGATAAACTGTCAATCATATCCTTTTCATTTGAATCAGGGAAGTCCGTCCTGCCTATCGCCACTGAGAATAGCGTATCACCACTAAACAATTTATCACCTATCAGATAGCATACACTATCACGCGAATGTCCTGGCGTGTATAGACATTTCACTTCTATTTCGCCTAATTTGATAGTTTCGTTATCTTTCAATTCATAAATTCTGCTAACATGATACACTTTTGGTCTAATCATATTGCTGACATTTAAGCTAGGATCAAGCATGGATCTCTCAGCATATATCGAGGCGTAAATAGGAATATTCAACCTATCATACTCTTCGATATACTCTATATGATCGAAATGCGCGTGTGTCAGCATTACTGCTGAAATAGGTTTGTCTGTAATCTTCCTGATCTCTTCAAGTGGCACTCCTGCGTCTATCAAGATGCAACCGTCTTTTTGCTCCACGACATAGGTATTTTGCTGTAGCTCACCTTCTTTCCATTTGACTTTCAATAAATGAACATTCATTTTATTTTCTCACCACTACCTGTGCATATCTGAGGACTTTTCCTTTATAAGTGAAGCCCCTATATGCCACCTTTGTGATCATGCCAGACTCCGCATCTGACGAATCGTCCGTGTCAATGGCTTGATGCAATTCTGGATCAAACTTGCCTGACGCGTCGATCTCTTCTACCCCCATTTTCTTCAGGGTGTCTAGGATACCTTTTTCGATAAACTTGATGCCCATGAGTGTATTTTTGTCAGTGATCATATCGGTCGCCATCTTGAAGCTATCAAGTGCGGGGATAAACTGCTCTATCGCATCCATGAATCCGTCCTGTCTCGCATCGGATAATGCCGTCTGCATACGCTTTCGATAGTTGTCAAACTCTGCCTGTAGACGCATCAGATCGGTCAAATAATCTTTTGGTACACAGTTGTCATGACAGGTGCAATCTTCACTACATTTATGATCCGGTGTGCAGTCGCAATCATCTCCACACTTGCATTCGCCATTGCAACCGCACGATTTCTCCTCATGCTCCGCTCCGCCTGCCTGCTCTATGTCCGTTTCTTCATCTTCTAAATGCTCATTACTTCTTTCTTCTAGATCATTATCTAGCGTATTCTCATCTTGTTCGCTCTTGTGATGTTTTTTCAATCGTTACCTCCTTTTTGATGGTCTATCTGGCAGACTATGAATTTCAATGCTGCTGCGACATTTGCGTAATCAATTCGCTTAGGTCCGACTAATGCTAGACTTGCTATTGGTACGCCATTGACCATGATCGGTGCACTCATCATCATGCCACCTTTTAGTTTGCTCTCTTCTCCACCTATGGTGAAATTAAGATCATTAGTGTCTGTCTTGACTACATCAATGACATTGTCTGCGTCTTCTAAAAACTCAAATACATTCTTTGCATCGTCGAATTCGCTCTTGCTCATGCCGTCCAACATCTTAGTAGGATTTTCATTTGAGACATCGCATTTTGTCTTGATCACAGCGATCAATGCATCAGCCACACTGTCTATCAGGCTCTTAAACTGAATCATCTGTGCCCCCGCCTTTAGGCAGACATCATTGATATTGTCTACCATGTATCCTATCGTCTTGTCCTTAAAATGCTTCGTCAGATAATCGCTAGCCTCTACACACGCATCTCTATCGATATTAGGATCTAGTGCAATATTGTCATCGATGATACCCGCATTGGTCTCTATTAATAGTAGCGCATCTTTTTGGATAAGCGGGATAATTTGGATATTCACGATCGTCAGATTTTTTAGACCATGCTGGACTAATACCGCAGGATAGTTCGTAGCACGGCTCAATCGCTTCGCAAGAGTAGATAATGTGCTGATCAGGCTAATGGATCTATCTTCATATGAATTCAAGACCTTTTTGATAGACTTATAATTTAACTTGTCATTCTCAAGTATTGCATTCACATATTCACGATAGGCTAAGTCTGTCGGCACTCTACCACCCGAAGTGTGCAACTGTCTAAAATATCCCATACTCTCTAATGCATTTAGCTCATTTCTCAATGTGGCTGAACTAATATCAGTGAAATACGCATTGAGACCGCCACTCGTAATAGGCTGTGCAGTATGAATATAATCATCGACTGCTTTCAAGATAATATCATGCTTTCTTTTATTCTTCTCATCTATCTTCACTTTCTACCTCATCTTTCAGTCGCGCCTCCAGTTGTTAGCACTCTTTATTATTGACTGCTAACTCTATTTTATGCATGTTGCTAACAAAAGTCAACTGATTTTGTGAGAAAATTATAAAATTTTT
>CALWFA010000017.1 GCA_944377465.1 uncultured Clostridia bacterium | reverse complement strand
TATCTTAATTGCCGATGAAAAGACTATTGAATATCGTTTGATCTAGAGAGTTTGCGGGCGGTGAAAGCAAATGAAAGACATATTCATATCCACCTTGGAGGCACTTTCGAAAGATTGGCTGACTGCATAGCGCAATTTGCAGATAAATGAGTGATATGCTTTGCATGTGATCTGTAGATTTTATATTCGTGATCTCGCATGGCATATAATTAGAGTGGCACCGTGGAAATTTTCACCTCTAAAAACATTTTTAGAGGTGTTTTTTATGTTTAAAATCTTATTTTGTTATCTAAACTTTTCTATATTCTCCCGAAAGGGATAGGCTTTTTCATTCAAAAATATAATAAGGGTTTAAGAAATTTAAAAATAAAGAAATTAAGGAGAATAAAATGTTAGATATAAAAGATATAAAAAACAGAAAAGAATATTATGAGACCTGTTTTAAAAAGCGAAATTACGAGGCAGATCTGGACGCAATGATCACGCTGTATGATCAAATGATCGCAATCAAGCAAGAGCAAGAAGCACTCCTAGCGAAGAAAAATAAGGGTGCAAAAGAATTCGAAAAATGCAAGCGAAGCGGTGCTGATACCACAACTTTGCAAGCAGAACTTCGTCAAAACACGCAAAAAATCGCAGAATTGACCGAAAAATATAATAAAATCAAAGGAGAATATGAAAAAATCTACTTTGCACTTCCAAATATTGTCGTAGATGACACTCCTGCAGGTGGGAAAGAAAATAATGTCGTCATAAGAGCATTTAAAGAAAAGCCGACTTTCGATTTTAAACCAAAAAGTCATATTGAACTTTGCAAAGATCTTAAGCTCATCGACTACGAACGCGCGACGAAAATCGCAGGCGAAGGAAATTGGATATATACAGGGCTCGGAGCAAGGCTAGAATGGGCGATACTAAATTTTTGCATAGACGAACATTTAGCGGACGGATTTGAGTTTAGATTATTGCCTCACATTCTGAAATACGATTGTGGCTTTGGAGCGGGGCAATTCCCTAAGTTTGCAAACGAAGATTATTTTATAGACAAAAGATTTTTGCCAAACAATTTTCTTTTGCCTACAGCCGAAACTGCACTTGTGAATTTGCATCGAGGCGAGATTCTAAAGGAAGAAGAGCTACCGAAAAAATATTTCGCATATACGCCATGCTTTAGAATAGAGGCGGGTAGCAATCGCCCAGACGAGCGCGGGATGATCAGAGGTCATCAGTTCAACAAAGTGGAGATGGTGGAATTCGTGACCCCTGAGGACAACGAGCGGGCTTGGGACGAATTGTTAGGCAAAGCAGAGAGGATAGTGCAAAAACTCGGACTTCATTATCGCCTGACCAAGCTTGCTGGCGGTGATTACGCACAGGGAATGGCGAAGACTTGGGATATTGAGATATATATTCCTAGTATGGATCGGTATACAGAGGTGAGCAGTGTCAGCACGGCTCTAAACTATCAAGGTCGTAGGACGAATACCCGTTTTGTGAGAAAAGATGGGACAAAGGATTTCGTATATACGCTCAATGCTAGCGGAATAGCTACTAGCCGAATTTTCCCAGCGATCTTAGAGCAGTATCAAAACGAAGATGGTAGTGTGACAGTGCCTGACTGTCTAGTGCCATATCTTGGGATGAAAATTTTAAAAAATAATGAAAACTAATAAAAAAAGAATAGGCACTATAGTAATGTGTCTATTTTTTTAAGATTACTTTAATGATACGATTAAACTAATTGAATCTTTGATCTATATTACCAATATTCAATTATTAAAAAGAAAATGGAATGATCAGATTATTAATAAAGCTGATCTAAAAAGAAAAAACTTGAAGCCACTAGAGCACTTGGCTCGACTTTCAAGTTTTTCTACATATATTACATGCAATACTAGAAAAGACTAAAATTTTAGAAAGATTTCATGCGCAGTTTATAAGCAAACGAAAGTAAACGCATCAGAAAATGAAAGTGAAAATGTTTATACTATTCCTATAAATTTACTTGAACTCCGTCTGTAGTAAGATAGAGAGCCTCGATCTCGGCTCTCTCTATCACTTCGTCCACATTGGCACCTACTATTTTCAAGACTTCTCTATCAACTGATGAGAGAGTCAACTGCACAGCGGGTACGGGCACAGCTTCATAGAGACCGTTACTTAGACGATTTCCTCTTTTTATCATAGAATTAAATTCATTCGAAGGAGCTATGTCTATTTTATGGCCCGATACGATTAATCTATCGAGATTTAAATATGGGTCTGATCCATTACCTGCGACATGTTCGTATTTGTAATCGCGGGCATTGACTCCGCCATTAAGATAATCTTTTGAGACATCTTTTAGACAAGGAAGCAAGAGAAACGCTTCCGAGTAGGCGAGCAGATCACCGCCTCTAGCATCTTTTTCTATTCTAGCCACTCTAAGCCCAGTAGCAGAAGAGAAGACATGCAGGACATTGCCTTCTTTAATCGCTTTATCAATACCTAAATATTTCATATATACCTCTATGATTATATTAATGCATCTTAGTAGTTTTGTCAATACTAATTTTTGAAGTTATTAGGTATTAAAGATCTAAACAATAAAAAATTTTAATAACTAGTAAAATTCATTTGCTTTTTTCTTAGTGATTTTGTAATATATTTGAGTATTTAAGGGAGTGATGATCCCATTAAAAGGAGAAATAACAATCAATGAAAAAGAAGTATGTTTATCTATTCAGCGAAGGCAACGCAAAAATGCGCGAATTGCTCGGCGGTAAAGGTGCTAACCTTGCCGAGATGACCAATCTAGGTCTGCCTGTGCCACAGGGCTTTACGATCTCGACAGAAGCCTGCACACAATATTATGAAGATGGTAGAATGATCAATCCAGATATCCAAAAGGAGATCATGGAGTACATAGAGAAGATGGAGCATATCACTGGCAAGAAGTTTGGTGATAAAGAAAATCCATTACTTGTATCCGTTCGTTCAGGTGCGCGCGCATCTATGCCGGGTATGATGGATACTATCCTAAACCTCGGACTTAATGAAGAGGTGACCGAGACTCTAGCTAGAAAGAGTGGTAATCCTCGTTGGGCTTGGGACTGCTATCGTAGATTTATTCAGATGTTCAGTGATGTCGTAATGGAAGTGGGCAAGAAATATTTTGAAAAGCTCATCGACCAGATGAAAGAGAAGAAGGGAGTAGTCTATGATGTAGACCTTACTGCAGAGGACTTGAAGACTCTAGCAAATCAATTCAAGGCTGAGTATAAAAAGCAAATCGGAAAAGATTTCCCTACCGATCCAAAAGAGCAATTATTTGAAGCTATCAAAGCAGTGTTCCGTTCGTGGGACAATCCGCGTGCAAATATCTATCGTATGGATCACGATATCCCATATTCATGGGGTACGGCTGTCAATGTGCAGATGATGGCATTCGGCAATATGGGTGAGACTAGCGGTACTGGCGTGGCATTCACTCGTAACCCAGCTACAGGTGAAAAGGGACTGATGGGCGAATTCTTGATGAATGCACAGGGCGAGGATGTCGTAGCAGGCGTGCGCACTCCTATGCCTATCGAGAAAATGGCAGAAGTAATGCCAGAAGTTTATGAGCAATTCAAGAAGATTTGCACAATTCTGGAGAATCACTATCGCGATATGCAGGATATGGAGTTCACTATTGAAGATAAACATCTATATATGCTTCAGACCAGAAATGGTAAGCGTACTGCTACTGCAGCGATCAAGATCGCATGTGATTTGATAGACGAGGGTATGATTACAGAGAAAGAGGCTTTGATGCAGATCGATGCTAAGACTCTAGATATGCTTTTGCATCCACAGTTTGATGCCGAGGCACTCAAGAAAGCTGACAAGAATAATGTGATCGGTAAAGGTATTGCCGCTTCTCCAGGTGCTGCCGCAGGTTCGATCGTATTCACTGCAGAGGACGCAGTAGAGAAAGGTAAGAAGGGCGAAAAGGTAGTGCTCGTTCGTCTAGAGACCAGCCCAGAAGATATCGAAGGTATGAAATATTCTCAAGGTATCTTGACAGTTCGTGGTGGTCAGACTTCTCACGCAGCAGTCGTAGCTCGTGGTATGGGTACTTGCTGTGTATCTGGCTGTGGAGATATCAAGATGGACGAAGAAAATCATAAATTCACACTCGCAGGTAAAGTATACCATGAGGGTGACTACATCTCTCTTGACGGTTCTACAGGTAAGATCTATGATGGACTGATCAAGACTGTCCCTGCAGATCCAAATAGTGGCTATTTCGGCAGAATTATGAAACTAGCTGACAAGTATAAGGCATTGGGCGTCCGTACCAACGCAGATACTCCAGCAGACGCAAAGAAAGCTGCAGAACTAGGTGCTCAAGGTGTCGGTCTGTGCCGTACAGAGCATATGTTCTTTGATCCAGATAGGATCGGTGCATTCAGAGAGATGATATGTGCTGACACTGTAGAAGAGAGAGAAAAGGCGCTTGCAAAGATCGAACCAATGCAACAAAAAGACTTTGAAGGACTTATGGAGGCATTGGGTGGTCAGCCTGTCACGATCCGTTTCTTGGATCCGCCTCTACATGAATTCGTGCCTACAGTAGAAGAGGATATCGTAGCTCTTGCAAAGGCTCAAAATAAGACTGTAGCACAGATCAAGCAGATCATCTCAGACCTTCATGAATTTAATCCAATGATGGGACATAGAGGTTGTCGATTGAGTGTCACATATCCTGAGATCGCAGTAATGCAGACTAATGCTATCATTAAGGCTGCTATCAATGTTCAGAAGAAGCACCCTACCTGGAAAGTTTCTCCAGAGATCATGATCCCATTAGTAGGTGAAGTGAAAGAGCTTGCTTTTGTCAAGAAGGTCGTAGTAGATACTGCAGATAAGCTGATAAAGGATATGAAATCTGATCTAAAATACCAAGTAGGTACGATGATAGAGATTCCGCGTGCGGCTTTGCTTGCTGACGAGATTGCAAAAGAGGCAGAATTCTTCTGCTTTGGTACAAACGATTTGACTCAGATGACATTTGGCTTTAGCCGAGATGATGCTGGTAAATTCTTGCCTGCATACTATTCAAATAAAATCTACGAATCAGATCCGTTCGCGCGTCTTGACACTAAGGGCGTAGGTAAACTTATGGAAATGGCTATAAAGCTGGGTAAAGCTGAGAGAAAGACATTACATGCGGGTATCTGTGGTGAACACGGTGGTGATCCATCAAGTATCGAATTTTGTCACAATATCGGTCTTGATTATGTATCATGCTCACCATACCGCGTGCCAATCGCCCGTTTAGCCGCCGCTCAGGCAAACATAAAGAACCCACGGAATTAATAAAACAAAAATATAAATAGTACGAAAGACTTAGAAGCAAGGCTAAACGGATAAGGGGACCCCGTGAGACGATAGTCTCAATGGGGAAAAGGAAGAGTTGAGCAAAGGGCGAAATTGCCAAAGCAATGAGCAAAAGCGAGTACTCTGACGCGCCGCCGCTCAGGCAAACATAAAGAACCCACGAAATTAATAAAACAAAAATATTAATAGTACGAAAGACTTAGGAACAAGGCTAAACGGATAAGGGGACCCCGTGAGACGAAAGTCTCAATGTATAGATTAGCTAATAATGAAGATTTAGATGCAGATAGCACACTATCTGCATCTTTTGCTGTAAAAATTTATAAAATAATAAGGAAATATAAAAACTATAGTTGTATTAAGTTATGAAGAGGGGTAAAAATTTTGATATTGCCTGATTTTTTATTGAAATTATTTAGGAAAAATTTGATAAAGGGCATATTAAGCAAATAAATTGTTTTGGAGAGATTGCCGATGGCAAAATATGGAGTTCCTTCCGCTTTTATAGACTTAGTCAGAGATAAAAATAATATTGTAGATATCGCTAGTAAATATATGACATTGACAAAACGGGGCTCAAACTATTGGGCGTGCTGTCCTTTTCATACTGAAAAGACGCCTTCTTTTTCTATAAAACCGGATGGTCAATTCTTTAAATGCTTTGGCTGTGGAGAGAGTGGGAATGTCATAGGCTTGGTGATGAAACTAGAGAATGTAGACTTTCTCACCGCAGTTGAGATCTTAGCCAAAAATGCTGGACTCGAGATGCCTAGTGAGAAAGATAGCGAATTGCTCCAAAGGCAAAAGCGAGAGCGAGAAAGAATGTATCAAATTTATCATCTTACTACAGACTTCTACCATGATAATCTAAAGAAATATCCGAATTCAGCTCAAGCAAATTATCTAAAGTCAAGACAAATTTCGGACGAGATGATAGAGAAGTTTAAGATTGGGGCGTCTATTAATTATGATGATCTACCGCGCTATCTATTAAAGCAGGGTTTTAAAGCAGACGAATTATACACGGCTGGTGTGATAGGAAAGAATGAGCACGGTATGTACGATTTCTTTGGAAACCGACTCATCTTCCCGATATTTAATGGGTTTGGAGATACGGTCGCCTTCTCTGGACGGAGCGTAGAGGCGTCTCCAGAGCATACAAAGTATAAAAATACGCCTCAGACACCGATTTTTAACAAGAGTGAAATACTATTTGGCTACAATTTCTTGCGCGAATTAAAACGCGAGCATATGCTAGATACTGTCATCATTGTAGAGGGACATATAGATGTCATCGCTTGTCATCAATATGGATTTACTAATACTATCGGCTGTATGGGTACGGCGTTGACTACACTACATGCGAAGAGAATCAAACAACTAGCCGATAATGTAATACTATGCCTTGATGCTGATAGTGCAGGCGCAAATGCTACATATAAAGCGATCGACACACTTAAGGAATCAGGGCTGAATGTGAAGGTCCTTAGACTCGATCGTAGCAAGGCAAAAGATCCAGACGAGTTTTTAAAGAAATATGGTAAAGATGAATTCATGGCACAGCTGACTAGCGCTATGGATTGCGTAGATTTTGTACTTACTGATAGTCTAAAAAAATATGACTTAAATTCAAATGCGGACAAGTCTAATTATGTAAATGAAGCACTGAATTATATATCAAAATTTTCTACGCCAGCAGAGAGAGAAATCTATTTAGTCGAGTTGCAGAAAATAGTGAAGATTCCTATCGACATATTGAGAAATAGTATGCTTACGCAGACAGTAGAATCAAAAATACTCGAGGCGACAGAGCCTGCCGAAAATGTATCAAATAAATACATTCAAGATTGCAAAATCATGGTCTTAGCATCGATTTTATATAAAAAAGATATAAATATAGATGAAGTTTCAGGACTTTTCGCATCAGATGATGAATTGAGTGATTTGTATAGGTTCTTTAAGGAAAAAATAGACAATCATCAGGATTTCAATGCTTCTATTTTATTTGACAATTTTGATATAAAGAAGGATTCATTGATAGACAAAGTGATTAATTATAGTTTTTCACCAGACGAGATACATAAGCGCGAGATGGCAGATGTCATAGCTAATATCAAGCGATATAATTCAAAGCATGAGCGTGCTAAGTTGCATCAAGCTTTATTAAATGCGACTACAGATGAAGATCGTATGAAATATCTAAAGGCGTTAAATGAGTTTGACCAAAACAATAAGGAGAATAAGTGATAGAAATAGATAAGGACAATAGTCTGTATAAATATCTGACAGCGTTAGGAGTCGAAGATATTGACAATGAATATTTACTCTTAGCTAAAAATGGACGCTACCTCAGAAAAGACATACAGGCATATTATAGAGACATATTTCGACCGAGTGCTACGACCGATATCGAAGAGTCCGAGATAGAAAAAATTTTGGATTATCATACAGATCTGAGGCGCATGAGAAAGGTCTCAAAGCGAGAGTTAAGTAGTCTCTTAGATGAGTATTCTCACACCAAGAGTCGGGAGATCAGAGACAAAATACTGTCTTCACAGCTAAAAGATGTGCTATATATGTGTATCAATTATCACACTATGCATAAGGACAGTGAGTTGGACGAGCTGGTACAAGTGGCAAATCTAGGACTAATCGAAGCGCTAGATCATTATAATTCTGAAAATAAAATTGATTTTAAAGATTATATAGTATATTGGATTAGGGAAAAAATAATAAAAGAATTCGAGGAGAAAAAGAATGGTTAATGTTGAAGAAATTGAGCAAAAATTATTACAGCAAATGAAAGACAATCATCAAAAATCTATCTCAGAAGATAGATTATATAGCAACCTTGTCAGCAAATACGAGGATATAGATGCGGAATCTGTAGAGAAGATCAAGCAGTTTTTGATATCAAATGGTATGACTATCACAGATAGGACAGATGTCGCGATCGATGATAAGGATTTTCAGGATATTATCAGTCAAGTCAATGTTAATGATTCAGTAAAGATCTATCTAAAAGAGATCGGCAATATTCCGCTGCTCACGCCAGAAGAAGAGCGCGAGCTCGGTCGACAGATAGTAGAGGAGAATAGCGAATATGCACGAAATAAGCTCCGCGAATCAAATCTTAGATTGGTAGTCAGCATAGCGAAGCATTATCAAAATAAATACAATATGCCATTTTTGGATCTGATCCAAGAGGGAAATGTCGGTCTTATGAAGGCTGTAGACAAGTTTGACTATACTAAGGGTTGGAAATTCTCTACTTATGGCACATGGTGGATTCGTCAGAGTATCACTCGTGCCATATCTGACCATGCTAGACTAATCCGTACACCTGTGCATATGGTCGAGACTATGGTCAAGCATAGTAGAGCAGTGCGTGAGCTATTGCAGGAGTTAGGTAGAGATCCTACAGTGGAAGAGATAGCAGATAAAATGGGTATCACGGTCGATAAAGTGATCGAAATACAGCGAATATCACAGGATCCTATTTCGCTAGAGAGTAAAATGGGTCACGAAGAAGATAGTAAGATCGGAGATATCATTCCAGATGAGAATGCACTATCTCCTCAAGATATCGCTCAGCAAAATATGCTTAAAGAGCAACTCATGAGCATACTAGAGACATTGACTCCGCGTGAGCAGAAGGTCATTAGACTTCGATATGGACTTGACGATGCTCACCCTCGTACGCTAGAAGAAGTGGGTAGAGAGTTTTCAGTCACACGAGAGCGTATTCGTCAGATAGAGGCAAAAGCGCTGAGAAAGCTTCGCCACCCATCAAAATTAAAGCGATTGCGCGACGATATCATAGACGATGAAGATAGAGGCAATAAAGGGAGAAAATAAATGAAGACAATATTGGAGATACAAAAGCTAGATAGACAGATTCGCGCACTCAAGCGCGAAGTAGAGCACTGTCCTGCTAGTATTGATTTTAAAAATTACAAGCGAATATTGCAAGAAGGCAGGGCGAGATTTGAGCAACTGGAGTCGCAGGCAAATGAAATCATAAAGACATATAATACTTTAATGAACCGCTATTCAAATCAAAAAGGTAATAGCGAGATTATCCGAAAGAGGAATGTCGACAACATCAGTCTAGACAATATTTCTTCTCTCATATCAGATGCAAATAGCCTAGTGGGCGATCTGAGTGAAGAGCATAGAAGAGTAGAAGATTTGGTCAGAAGGTCAGAAGAGATAGTCAGAAAGAGCGGAGAGCTTTCAAACAAACTCACCGAAGCAAAGGCACGATCAGGCTCAATCAAGGCTAGGATAGAGGCAAAGAAACAAGAAGTCGCACCAAAAATCGTCGAATTAGAGAACAAAATAAAGGAGTTAGAGCCTAAAGTACAAGACAAAGAAAAGTACGAAAAGTACAAAGCTATGAAAGCAAATGGCATCTTCCCTGTATATGTGCCATTAGAAGATAATTTCTGTGGTGGTTGCAAGGTAGAATTGTCTCTAAACTTTATCGAAAGGCTAAAGACGAAAAAAATGCTTACTTGTGAGCATTGTGGTAGAATAATCATGTATGACAAGTAATTAATTCAATTCATTTTTCATATAAAAGAATATGAAAAGTGGAAAGATATGGTCCACTCTAGTGGACTATTTTTTAATCTTGAGCGCCATCATTGGAGTAGGTTTTGCCTCGGGAAAAGAGATATGTGTCTTCTTTTTTGACTATGGCATGGGCTCAATGTTTGGACTGCTAGCTTTTGGTTTGTTATATATCTATCTATTTTTAGTAATACAATATGTACAAAAGAAATGTGAGATGAATAGCTATAGCGAATTTAATTCGCGCATATTTGGTAGACTCTGTAAAATCTCTGAAATAGTCATACTGATCAACTTCACCATTACTAGTGCGGGCATGCTGGCAGGCGCAGACTATCTCTTCGAGACATTTTTCGGCATTGGGTATAAGCTACCATCGATTATTCTCACTATCCTTACATTTATATTGCTGATAGGGGGGATTGAGCGGATCAAATTCATGGCTAATCTCATTATACCAGTCATGATAGCGGTAATCGTGATCAATTCTATAGGGAATATCACTCCGCAAAATGTACATCTAGAAATAAATACACAAAATTCTTTTCTCGCAATATATTATGGTCTATTATTTGGAGTAAATAATTTTGTAGCAACTTTACCTGTCTTATTTGAAACGAAGTTAAAGACAAAAGGCAAGATTGCCGTGATTTTAAGCGTGTGTTTGATCATCTTATTGAATATTTTAGTATTCGCCAGCAATAGTTTTGATACTGATATGCCGATGTTTGAATTGAGTGCTAATCTTTCAATATGGTTCTATTATATCTATTTCGCTACACTTATTATGGGTTTGTTTTCTACCCTCATGATATGCAGTTATAATATGAAAAAAATTATAGCAAAAGACAAAAAATCTATATTTATTCCATTGTTCATCGTGCTCTTTAATCTAATATTATCCAATGTCGGCTATGCATTTATAGTGAAGTATTTATATGTCGTGTCTGGCATAGTGAGCGGGGTCTATGTGATAGTCCTTATCATCATGATGACAATAAGATTGATTCAATACAAGAAATTAAAGTCAAAGCCTAAATTTACTAATAAAGAAAATCCAGACAAAAATAATCCCGATTGAGACTAATTTTTATATATTTTTTGATAAAATTTCATATTGTTTTTAATTTTTTTGATATATTCACGCGTCTCTTTGTATGGTATATATGATAGGGTCTTGCCAT
The DNA here is from genome assembly GCA_944377465.1 of uncultured Clostridia bacterium. Taxonomy (GTDB): domain Bacteria; phylum Bacillota; class Clostridia; order Christensenellales; family UBA1242; genus Onthoplasma. The sequence goes on along the minus strand of CALWFA010000017.1, from coordinate 3,265 downwards.
CGGTAGAAATATTTTCATCATATAGCCAAGTGCGTACGCGCGTCTCTCCTGCATTGTAGGCAGAAAGAGCAGTGTAGGTGTCCTCGAATTTGTCCAATAGATATCTTAGATATAGACAGCCATATTTTATATTTATTTCGGCAGAATATAGGTCTGTCTCTTCGAGAGTCGTGTCAATATTATACCAGTCATTCATATATTCTGCAGTGGTCAGTTTTATTTGCATGAGTCCGAGTGCGTTTTTATTTGATTTTGCACTGCTGTCATATGAGCTCTCCACATTTATTACACTAGCGACGAGCACGCTGGATAGATCGTATTGTCTAGCATAAGACGAAATGATATTTTCATATTTTATAGGGTGAGAGATGGCGAGATATAGCTTGTATGTAGCAAGCCCCAAAGTGAAAACGAAACTGATAAGTATGATTATAGCGTATTTTTTCATATGACTATTATACGCAAGTTTTACACTTTATAGTCTTTCGCTAGATTAATAATATTATCACCAAATTTTTCTCGCAAGTTGTCTATAGCAGAACATAGGTTCTCATTTTTAATGTTTGAGAATAGATTCATTTGGCACTCTTCATCTTTAGAGATTAGATTGCTAGTACATATCCTAAGTGCTCGCACGGGAGCAAATTTTTCTCCCGCGAGATGATAGAAAATCTCATATGCATAATTATATATGTCCTGCTCGTTGCTGAAATAATGATCCATTGTATTTTGTGCGGATAGATAGGTAAAATCTGCAAATTTTATAGATAGATGAATGGTCTTCGCATAGAATTTATGCTGTCGCAGGCGTCTAGCAATCTTTACTGACAGATCACGAATAAAATCTTTGATTTCTTCTAATGTGGTCATATCATGTACCGCTGTAGCACCATTACCGACACTCTTTGTATCTTCATCTTTTGGACTGATTAAGCGATCATCATCTATGCCACTTACGGCATTGTGTAGATATAGCCCGACTATGCCGAAATGATGCTTCAATATTTTCGGGTCCATCAGATACAGATCATATAGAGAATAGATATTCATGAGATGTAGCTTCTTTGCGGTATGTTTTCCTATCATGATCATATCTTCGATCTTTAATTTTTTAATCGTCTCGATATAGTTGTCTTCATTGATTTCGGTGAGTCCGCGTGGCTTACGCATATCACTGCCCAGTTTTGCTAGCGTTTTTGCCCAAGATACACCTATTGAGACCGTAAGTCCGAGTTCATCGAAGATTCTGTCTTGTATCGTCTTTGCGAGTTCCATTGGGGTAGAATTAAATAACTTCAGGCTATCTGTGACATCTAGCCAACATTCATCTATACCAAATGGCTCTATTAGGTCAGTGTATTGATAATATATCTTGTGCGCTTGCTCGCTGATCTCATAATATTTATCGAAGTGTGGTGCTACGGTGATGAGAGTAGGGCATTTTTGTTTTGCTTCCCAGATTGCTTCTCCCGTCTTCACGCCATATGCTTTTGCTAGATAGTTTTTTGCCAGTATTATCCCTGTACGCTTATTTGGGTCTCCCGCCACTGCTACAGCATAATTTTTCAGGTTAGGATTTAGCTTGCATTCGACAGAGGCGTAAAAGTTATTCATATCAATATGAAATATTACTCGCTTTGACTTCATAATTATCTCCTTACATATATTATAGAACATATGTTCGATAAAATCAAGAGAATTATAAAAAAATATAGAAATTTATTCAATTTCTACATTTTTTAGCAACATAATATAAAAATTTAGGTAATTTTGAAGATTTTAAGAACCAAGACATTATTTAATATATTCATCTAAAATTGACTCGATTTTTTCTACACCGATTTTTTTATTTGCACTAGTAGGTATTATCATATTTTTATTGAATCTTATAGTCTTAGCAATCTTGTCAATAGATAGATTCAGCTGACTACGAGAGATCTTATCTATCTTAGTGAGGATCACGACTGCGGGCAACTCATGACTCGCCAGATAGTCAAACATCATCATATCCAATTCGCTAGGAGCGAGCCTACAATCAAGTAGGACGAATACTAGTCTCAACTTTTCATTGTCTGCAAAATAATCATTGATGACACTATCCCAACTTTTGCTAATATTTTTACTAGCTTTAGCGAACCCGTATCCCGGCAAATCTACTAGATAGAAGCGATCATTGACATTGAAATAATTGACTAGTCGCGTGCGACCTGGAGTCGAGCTGGTCTTTGCCAGTTTTTTATTATTCGTGAGAAGATTGATGAGCGAACTTTTGCCCACATTGCTTCTGCCGACTATCGCTATTTGAGGAAGTTCATCGTCGATGAATTCTGCTCTCTTGCTAGCACTTTTGATAAATCTTGTATTTATTATTCTCATAATAATATGATAACAAAAATTATACCTATTGTCAAATTTTATCTAATAAAAAGCACTCTCAAAAGAGAGTGCTGTGCTAAGTCTACTAGATTTCTATCTAGTGTTGCTAGACTGAGGAGATACAGCAGTAGGGTAAAGTGGCAGATCGAATACGCCTGGGCATACATCATTGCCTGTGAAAGGAGTGCATGGTGGGATAGGGCAATATCCATAGCTAGGTACTAGCACATCCACTACAGCTACGACTTTTAATATTGTGGTCACACATGCAGATATGGTGAAGCCACCCGTGCTAGTATTGTAGATTCCGCTCGCTATCACTGCACTACCAAATGCTATCACATCGATAGGCGTGAGAGATGGTTGTGGCACATACAGGATGACATCTTGTGTCATAGTGATAGTGCCGTCAGCTGTGCCTGGCACATTGTTGGCATCAGTATATGTAACGGTGACAGGAATGTTTATGTTTGCTTGCACGCGTGCGAAATTCGGTCTGTCATCAAACCTAGTGATAGTCAGATTGGTGACTGTAGCACTGCTACCGATAGAATTCCCGCTGACAAATGTGAGCGGAGTAGTCGGCCCAGCTGGATTGAAATTGGTCAATGTGAGCGAATAGTCTTCTAATTGTACTTGAGACATACATGCATCAAACACTTTGGTCGTTTGTATGCAAATACGCTCACAAAGTCCATTCATAACATTGTTCGTCTGACCGGGGAAAATGCCTGGTCTAGAATCAGTATAAAAAGACATTTTAATAACCTCCTAAAACTAATATATATTATTCGCTATTATCTCAATGTGTGAAAGATTATTAAATTCATACGCGTTATTAGCCTAAGATGTTACACATATTTTTATTTTCTCTTTTGCTGTATAATCT
>CALWFA010000016.1 GCA_944377465.1 uncultured Clostridia bacterium | reverse complement strand
ACAGCACTGACTATTGATATCCAAAAATTGTAGTTTGTTAGTTTATTTTTCCAATTCATTTTTGCTCCTTTTCCATTTTCAAAAGATGTGAATATACTTTGAAATTTTCATAAGAACAAAGATATTGATAATATATATGAAATTTTTTAATGACCTTAATCTCCATATTCATAATAATCTAGTATAATCCTTTTGATATCTATAGCTTCAGCAGATGAAGAGATCTCGAGACTAATTTGCCTACTCGATACTTTAAAATTGAATTCTGAAATTCCTGCCTTGTCGGTAGTAAAAGTTTTGGTATCATCATCAAAGATCAGTTTAAAACTGACATTCGCACTGGAGTCGACAGTCAGTTTTGTATATTGTTTTATACCAATATTTTCGTTCAGCGGTTCGGTCAATAGATATTTAGGTAAATTGTCCGAAAAGCATACCGAATTATTCACGATCTGACCAAGTTTGTCATCATGCCCTGAATTGAAGGTCAAAAGAATTTTCTCAAATGCTTCCGTCTTCACCGCGAGCAGTGACCCAATATCTACACCACGAATAATCTGATAAGTCAAGTCTGATATATCTATTACTAACAGTGCGTTATTCACATAGTCCTGCGACTCACAAAGAACAGCCTTCCCATCATTAAAATCCATCTTTAATGCAAGAAAATATCTCGTATCTAACGAAGCGGAGCACGCATTATCATTATTTTGCGATATTAGGTCAGTTAGGTCTATGTCCAATTTAGACACTTTCACTCCATTGAATGTGTATAATCCATCCTTAGTCATGAACACTATCACATTGCCACAGATATTTACCGTATCTGCATATATGCGTGAATTTGATAAATACACTTGAGACACAGAAATATCTTTTTTGACATAATTGATCTTTGATATTCCATATTCGCGAAATACATATACGGACTCATCAAAAGTGAGAATCTTTTCCGCATCACCGAGGTTGTCCTCTAGTGAGATATAATTACAGCTTTCATTGATCTCACCCACGCTCTCCGCATCAAGCGTAGTCGCATACCAGACCTTGAATGCAGGCTCTTTCACTGTGCAAAATAGTACTCCTTCATTCATGCACATACTGGTGATGATTGGCACATCTGTGATAGTATATGGCAAATAATTCGTATGCCAAACTACCATTTTATTTTCACTTGCTAAAATGATAGAATCTGTATCATTTTTCTTGTACGCAAAAGTGACGGGGGCGGAATCGAACTCTAAATTATATAGCCAAATCACCTCTGACAAGCCATAGAAAAGCTGGTTGATATAGATCTTTTCATCATCACAATATAATAAGATTCTATGTCGTGACGAATTGACATCTTTGAAATACTGCTTGAAATACGCGACACCTTTAATTTTGTCAAAATCCATATCTTCGGTGTCTAATTCTATTTCTGACATATCTGTAAGCGAAGTAGGAAACTTTGCTACCGTTACTCCGCTGGATCCACTAATCTCATCATTTAGTGAAATATTGTAGCATAGTTTTGGCTTCAACTTGCTCTCTGTGCTAAATGTATCTATAGTCAGCTGTTTCTTTGTTTTCATTGCCAACTCCTAGTGGGTAGATCAAAGATTTTCATCTCTTTTAATGCATTTGCTTTTGAAATATATTTATCATAATAACTATCAAAGTCCTCAAACATTCCATTTGCCAGGCAATAATAGGCACACAAGCCATATACCATGACATCAATGCTGATACTAGTCACAAAATCTACATCGTCAAACATTGAATTGATCGATGGATATGATGCATATTTTATCGTATAATTGCCATCTTCGTTTAGCAAAAGATGTCTATTAAATATTCTAAATTTTACTTTGTTTTCACCACGATACACCGCGTCTGTCTTTAGATAATTCGTAAGTGTAGTTAGTGAGAATTTCTTATTACTCGTAGTAAAATCTTGATATACATAATAGAATAGATGATTCGCACATAATTCTTGTATAGAAAATTTCAATAAATTGAATAATTGTGCTATCTTCGCATTTTCTAGCAAGCTAGTCTCGTCTGACTCCTCCGCCTCTGATAAAAGGTCTCGCTCAGTATCTAGCCCTAATAGATCTGCACTCTGCCTAATGACATCTAGTATTTTCATTTTAACTCCTTTTAAACATATCTTCGAGTGAATCGTTAAACTGACTTTGAGCACGGTATCTCTCCGTGCTCTCTATCAGTTTATTGTCATTTTCTATCTCAAATAATATATTATCAATTTCTGTAGTTCTAGTGCGATATACATATTCCAAAGTACGCATATCTAGTGTATTATACGGTATAGTTAGACAATATGTATTGTCTATCTGGCTATGATTATGAATCTCAAAATGGTGGCTGATCGTATCAAACAATACAAAATAATCTCTATCTATGTATTTCAATCTACGCGATATAGCGTATACATCATCATCTATTTTGATTTTCATATTTATCCTTTTTTAGCCTTCTGATCCACTCTGTGAATTGTCGACATTGACTACTGTCGAGAATGGATTGGTGACTGTAGATTTGATATTTGTGAATTTAGCCTGTCCATTAGGCTGATCGCATATTAGATCTGCATATTTTACCAATGTCGCAGTATATGCTGGATAGCCTGCTTTCTGGCGCAAGATCTTGCCACCTTCACCTTCGATCCAATCCCAATCGCAGAGCTGATGAAGTGTGAATTTTGAGGTATCTAATAGATACAAAGTATCATCAGGTATAAATCTGTCCGACACCACAGGGATACCATTAAAGGTAAGTGCCTTGTATCCGCCAGCCAGTTCGGTCACATCTATATTCCTACGATAGCACGCTAAGTATTGCTGATAAGCGCGCTTCACGCCCGCTCCACAAGTAATGAAATCGATATTTGAGCCTGAGTTTTCCTCTAGGAAATCTATGGCTGTCTGCAATATATTGTCACTGATCTCTTGACTAGTCGAGCTGACATAAGGGTTTAGCCACTTATTAGTCGCTTTATCCAAGCCATACAGCGAGCCAGTACTTGCGAAGATCGAGCCAAGGCCTGTGATCTCATTGTCCTTGCTACCCTGCACATATAAGGTATCATTTTGATTGAGTGCAGTAGATGGGGTCACTGTGAAAGTGATCTGTTTATTCGTGCGATCGACATACGCGATCCTTAGACCAGAATGAGTCTTGCCACTAGACGAATACACATCTACTACCATGCCTTCGATGAGGTTCTTTACACTATCCATAGTCACAGTACCGCTAGAATAACTAGTGACTTTACCCACTGCTCCAGTACCATCACCGTATAACATACGACCAAGATTGAATTTCGATGCGGTCAATAGTCCCTCCATCTCTGCATTCAATAGGTCTATGAACGCTCCACTATTTGAGCTAGCGCGGATAGCCTTGTCGCTGATCTCGATAGTGCCATATAGGTTCTTTAATGTCGTCTTGAATTGTATATAATTATTTTCATTTGCGGTAGGGAGCACGCCTGTCTCACTACCAGCCCCTACACCACCGTTGATGCCGAATGGTGCCACTCTTATGATCTGCTTGCCATACACATCTGCTGATGATTGTTTGATCTTTGCAAGCAATGGATTTGCACGCGTATTGAGCTGATTGCATACAGCCAGAAGATACGCGTCTTTTAGCGCGTTTTGCGCAGTCGTTAAATCTACCATTTTTTATCTCCTATTATTTTTGCTTGATTATTGACTTTGCCAATCTACCAGCCTCTTGAATAGTCGCTGGTTGATTAGGCGGACTAAGGGGTATATGACCACTGCTTCGATCTACTCTAATAGGCGAATCTTGAGTAATCTTGGATAGATAATCTTTGATGATCTTATCCTTGATATCTTGATTAGAAAAGATATAATTGTTCAAAAATTCGCTATCATGAGCATAGTCGTCCGCTGATCTGTAATTCTTTGACACGAGACGCATCGCCTCATCGCTGAGATCTGCATGCTCGTCGTTGATGAGAGTGTCTTTTAGTGCACTGGAAAAAGGTCTCATCATCTCAAATTTTGTTACAAACTCATCTACCCGCTTTTCGACATCGGCTCGCCTGTTTTCATCTGATATTCGCGATTCGTTTTCGCTCTCGAGCTGAGCGAGCCTCTGACTCTTTTTGGTAAACTCAGCCTCAAGACTGGAATAAGCCTTCAATAGACTATCCGCATCTTTGAATTTACCATAGCTTTCTTTGGAGCCAAGACTCTCTTGTTTTGGTTGTTCCAAATTTTCCATATTAATTTTCTCCTTTCATCTCTTCTTCACTTTTTTGTTCTTCTTTCAACGCTTGTTTATGTCTCTCTATATGTGCTAAAAGTTTGTCTAAAATAACTTTATAATTTTTATGCTTTCTTAGGTCACTGCCTAGGATATAGGCTGTATGCTCTTCAATGTGAATTTTGTGATCGTCGATAGGTAGAAGCTCTATGTCCTTCCCTTTGGTAAGCTCCAAATTTTCTTCCTTCGCCCTATTGATCTGTAGAGAGTGGATATCTACGCTATTTTCCCACATGCCGAACCCTAATAGATCAAGGCAACGCTTGCGCATACTATGGCTAAATTTCCCATCTTCGTCATACATGAGTCCTTGCTGAATTAGATCTAAGAGCATCGTCCTTCGCTGACCTAATGTGTCACCGACATCAGATGATGTGTCGAATACGACATCGTCACTGCATATCTCATTCTGATCCCAATAATACATCTGTACACTGCCATTTTCTCCCGTGATTTTTAGCAGTCTAGGCACTACCGCATATTGCTTGTACAGGCGTAGTATAAATTTCGCTAGTGTCTTTACCGCTAGTTTTGTAGAGTCCGTGGCGGTAGCGAGCCTAGTCATATCTTGCTCGGCAAGTAATTGCAATGCTACACCTGACATATTGGTGTACTGAGCATAGCTATCTGTCATCATGTCACTGACTCCTGACACGGTCTTAAACTCATTTAGTAGTCGCTCTTCTTCCGCTTCAAAATCTATATTAATGCTCGGATTCTCTACTACCTCGGGTACTTTACTGCCCTGTCGATACACGAGCACTTTGCCTGGCGACAGTCCGTCCATCTCTAAGGCATCGGTATCTACACTCCCGTCTTCGACTGCCAAGACATTCATCACTGCTCGATTAAAGTATTCATGCTTTCTATTTCTGACTGCATTATACGCACGCTGGAGAGGTATCAGTCTATCCACCACACTCACTCCAAAGAAACTACCTGGCATATAATTCGAGATCTGCTTTACAAATGGGAAAGTCCTATTATTCAATTCATCATTTATGTATGGCATATCCCCGTCGTACAATAATTTATCGCCCGCCACTATTGTGAGCCGACCATTAGGCAGATCGTTGCTAGGGCGGATATAACGCTCGATCAGTACACAGTGATGGTTGAGCTCAATGTTCGCTACACGGTTGATATGCGCATCGTATCCAAGCCCGCCTAGATTGCTAGTCTTGCTATCCAGACTGAAAGCATGCACCTTCTCGCTCGGAATATCTACTCCCCACTCCGACTTTATTTCATCGATATCTACTGCGCGAGCATGAATGACACTCTTCAAATCTTCCAGTCGCTCACAGGCTAGATTGTCTGGGAAGATCTCAAATGGTGATACCACTTCGACATACACATCACCCTCGCGTATAGCTCTACCATTCTCATCACTCGCCACCATTCTACCAGTGTCAGTATTCCACATGACTTTATAAAAGGCTGTACCACATATCTCACTCCATGTAGTCGCACTCTTTTCTATATCTGTCAGATTCAATCTATTTGAGACTGATTTCAAGATCTCTTTACTAAGCTTTGCACACTCTATATCCGACTCGTCCGTGCTAGCTGGCACTACTGTCACATTCGGCACATTATTTGATATCTTTGAGATACGAGTCTCGACTATTGGCGCTATATGATTAAATACCTCTTTTTCTTGCCAAAAATATTCTTTTTCATCTTCTCTGATTGATTGATTTGAAGCGATATAACTATATTGATTACCCATCATATAATTAATGTTGAGTTGCCACTGAGCCTCTAGACTTCGCCTTTGCTCGCGTCTTGCCTCGTAGTCGGCTATTAGTTCTTCTACTATCTTTTGGTTATTCTTTGCCATTTTTTACTCCTTTTTTATAAATTGGTTTGATATTTTTCGGTATTACAAATTTTCCCATTTCACTATAAAGTTCATTAAAGCAATTTGCACATAGGTACACGCTTCCGTCGAATACAAATTTCTTGTTTACGATGACATAATCACATAGATTATTGCACCCACTAGCATCACACTTTACCTTTACTTTTGCCCTTTCTACAATCATCATTTTTCTCCTTTAATTCATTGAGTAATCTTTGCTTTTCCTGCTCTAACTCTTCATCTGACATCTCTTCATATTCATCTACATTATCTTGCTGTTGAAATAACATTTTCAGCAGGTCGACATTTGGTGGAAGAGCCTTTTCATTTACTTTCTTTTTCACCAGTTTCATTTCGTTGGTCTCTTCATCTAGCACATATTCACTAGTCGTCTCGAGAGTATTGCTACCCAGTATACATGCTTTGATAGCTTTTAGATAATAATCGTCTAATTTCCGTCCTATATCAATCTACCTCCTTTGTTGCCTATGTCTTAGGCTCCTGATCAGCTGTTCTTTCTTTTGCTGAATAATATTGAGACTCTCTGTGGGTCGTTTGTGTTCTGGTCTAGACATTATATAGTATCTTAATTCGTCCATGCTGTGATCGTCTTCTTTCACTGGACTATCTCCTTTCCCCCAGCGATATGATTTGATCTCTCGTATTAGATTTTTGCAAGTATTAAAGATATATAGCTTTGTCTCACCTTGGCTATTTTTTAGATAACTTTTTACCCGCTGTATGCCAGAAAATACATCTTTATTCACATGTGTGTTGACGAGTATTCCATGCTCATAAAACAAATCAGACACACTCTTGCTCGATGCTAGTGTCGTCTGATTTGCTGCGCTATCGATTAATGCTTCTATCATTCCGTTTGAGTTTCTATGCCAATGCAGACTATCGCTGATCCGATGTATCGCTTCGCTATGATATCCTATATCCTTCTCTCTCTCATAATGCTCCGCCACCACATATATGTTGCCATCATAATCTACAGCATACCAGTGGCATGACAGTGGGTTCTTTAGTCCTGGGTCTATAGAGAGTCTGTCCTGCCATTCATAAGGAATATCAAATGGCTCGATCACATTTACATTCTCGTCAAACTCGGGATAAACTCTACCTCCCATTTCCATAAATTCGCCATATTGTCTAGACTTTAATTCGTCCGCAGACATAGATTGCTTCATGCTATTTTTTGCCCGCTCGCTGATGAAGGGATTGTCGTCCCACTGCATAAATTCGCACCATATATTAGGATCGTTAAATTTATTCATATATATCTCATCATATACGAAGGTCATACCTTTGAGTGGAGTCATGGTACCAAATATATCTCCGTCTTTATCTAACACACGCATTCTACATTCGCAATAGATGTCATATGGTGGCTCTTCGTCGAACCATACATAGTCAAGGCTAGTCCCCTGAAATTTTTCTCTGCCTTGATCACAACTCTTAAAGCCAATCTTGCTCACCCCACCATAAATGTTCTTAATTAAAATGTAGTCGATCACACCATTCGCATAATTGTCCTTTCTACCACTAGACATCACCACATCTACGATCCAATCAGGGTTGAGATAATACAGTATCTTGCTCTGTGCCACATCGCGTTGCACCTGAGTACTGAGACTCACTACCCAGCCGTTTGTGGATTTGCCTATCTCTCTATATGGATGACAGCCACGCGCCATGTATATTACCTCCACCGCACCACATTCCGTCTTGCCTGAGCGATTACCACCGAACACCCACCGATTTTTCTTTTGACACTTATGGAATTCTATCTGCTTTTTATGTACTTTGTCACCTGTGTTATATTCTTTTAATCTATTTTTTTCCTTTCTCTCCTTTTGTATCTTCTCAATGCGCAATATCTTTTCTATCAGTTCCATTCCCTCTCCAATATACACTAAAATTCGTAAATTTTTATGTAAACATGTCAAAATATTTAAAATTTTTTGTGCTAAAATGAAAATATGTTTATTTTATTGGTAATTTTAATATTCATGCAAAATAACTATATGATCGTCTACGCGGATACTTTCGACACATATTATGCACGCATAATGTATGATGATGTGTATCTATACAATGAGCCGATAGAAGTGGATAGTTATGCCAATGTCATGTTTTGTCTGCCACGCACATACTTTGTGGAATTGCTAGGTGAAGCCAATAATGATTTTTATAAGGTAAATTATGCACAATTCACAGGGTATATCAAAAAGGATAGCGTACAGACAATCATCGGTACGCCTATCACTCCATATTTAGATAATATCAGTTTCCGAGTATATTCGGAGCAAAGCTGTACGCTTCGCAGTGAGCCGACTAGCCTCGGTGGCAGTGAGACACAGGTCGCATATATTCCATTGTATTCGCGCAATCTCACCTACTACGGCACGATCAAAGGCGAAATGTATGTCGACGGCAGGACAGACATCTGGTATTATTGCAAATACACCTCGGACAAAGACTATTACGGATACATATATAGTGAATTCTGTGACGGTGATGACCTCATGAATATGCCACTGAATACTGAAGAAGTGACATATACTGAAGCACCCGATTTTTCTGCCAATACAGACACTAACGCTACTAGTCTACCTATTGAAGACAGGACTACACATATCGTCATAGCAGTGTTGACTATACCTGCGTTGATATTTGTTTTCTTGATGATTAAGGGTGGTAAAATTTTCTCTAGAGAAGCTAAGAAACAAAACAAAGAGATTAAGGATTATTGATTGCGGTATTATACGATAGATGTCGCTCTCTTATATTAGAGCGCACGGCAGATATCCATACTTCTGTATCTAGCATCTTTGATAGTTTCTCTGCATAGCTAGAGGTATTCAATATCTTTGCCAGATTGCCAAATGCTCGCTCACATCGCCTAAATACATTTCTATCATATGTACCGAGTATCCCGCATATCTCGCCTATGGACAACGAGTAATGCATCTTAATATATAAGATCTGCCTATCCAAATCATCGAGTGATTTGACCGCGTTGTCTAATATTACCTTCATATTAATGAGTTTATTTTTTCGTTCAATAAGGTTCATAATGGTATTCAGCACATCTTCCGCTCCAAACTCACTTAAGCTTGGACCATAATATAGCGCGTTTGAATTGATAGATTTATCAATCGCTTCGCATTTCATTTCTAAATAGCGATAACATTTGATTATCGCTTCACAATCATAAATGTCTATCATTTCCCTCTCCTAACTCAAAAAAGTATATATTACAGAATGTCGAAAAGTCAAGTGGATACGACACTTTTTTACAAATTTATCCAAAAAAATATATGAATTTTCGATAAAATCGGCTTATTTCATCGAACATTTGTTTTATTTTGTACAATTAAAAGAAAAAACCGCATATCTTACAATGCAGTTTTGTCCTCAGCTAATGCTAGTTTTGTAATAGAGACCTCATAGGCTGTCTTGGTGATAGGCTCATGCTCCTCGTCTACGCGCTTATTATATGTCCTACTCTGTATCCGACCGACGATCTCCAGCTTTGTGCCTACGGGTAATTTATTTACAAATTGTGCATTTCTACCCCATGCGATGCATGGAATATAGTCAGATTTATCATAATTTCTATTGACCGCAATCAATAGGTCGCATATCTCCCTAGAAAAAGGTGTAGTCCTATATATAGGTGATTTACATATATAGCCTGATAGTTCAATACAGTTTGAGTTAATATCACTATCCAGCTCACAAATCTCTCTACAGAATGCAGACAATATCAATCTGCTCCTGCCATCTTCTAGCTTATTAAAGCTCCTAAACTGTCCACGCAGCGCTATCATCTCACCTACTTTGATTCCGTGACTGTCGATCAATTTTGAAGAAATGGTCACTGGTATTAAATCCATCTGTCCGCTTAGTCGCGGTATCTCTAAATTGAATGTATAAAAATGCTCATCCATAACTGTATGGTTAAAAATTGGTTCGTCTGCCACCTTTCCTTGTAAAAATACTTTGTTGTTATTCATCATATCATAACTCATTAGTTTTCCCCTTTTAATTTTTAATTTGCGTACCCTCATGATTTATCGTAAAGTCTTCATAATATATTAGGTCGCCAATAGGCACGACTTGTGTCTCATTCAATCGGAAATATTCCAATACCATTTTTAGCCCATCTAAAATATTGTCTGAATTATTGTGGAATAGGACTATACTTCCATTCTTTGACTGCGTAGTAACTCGACCAGAGATCTCCCCTGCGCTGAGTCCTTTCCAATCTAAGCTATCCACGCTCCACTCAATACAGCTGATACCCATACTCTCACATACATCGATTAGGTCATTATTGTAATACCCATATGGCGGTCTAAATAGCTTCGGTCTAAAGCCTGTCAATTCTTCTATGAGCGAGATATTAGTCTCGAGCTCTTGTTTGATTTCTTTTTTAGAGAGTTTTGTCATATCGGGGTGAGTGTTTGAGTGCAGACCTATCTCAAAGCCATTATTGTATATTTCTTTTACCATGTCAGGATATTCATCTACCCAAAATCCCACCAAAAAGAAAGTCGCTTTGACTCCATATGAATCACATATAGACATGATTTCACGCGTCTTGTCTGCTCCCCATGCAGCATCGAATGAAATTGCAATCTTATTTTCACTAGTATCGACTGAATATATCGGAATTTTCCTATTTTGAAATGTCGCACTCACCTCTAATCCAGCACTGTTCAAGCCATAAGCTGACAAAAACGCTATCACGAATATGGCTAAAACCAATACTGCTTTTTTGATGAATACTACTTTCATAGATATCTACCGTCCTATCCTAACACTATTAATGAGATATACAAAGCAAAAATGACAATATTTGACTACAAAAATTATATAAAAAAAAGAAATAAGGCTATATATTGTCGAAAACCTTACTTCTTTCTTTTCTTCGCACCACAGTGTGGACATTCACCTTTCCCCTGCGGAATGCTGCTACCACAATACTCACAATAGGTCTCGGTCTCTTTAGGTATTTGATTAGGCGCATTCTCGATATTGGTGTCAAAAAATGTATCACTTTTCTTTCGCATATTGCGCACTATGACCACCGCTACAAATATGAATATAGCTATTACCATAATGGTAGTTATTATAAAAAATATAGACGGACCTTCCATCATATCATCAATATCTAGATCAAAATCCATATCCATGTCCATAATTCACCTTCTAGTAATATTTTACGAAAAAGTGTGAAATATGTCAATATTTTTCTCTAAAATGATAAAAAATCATATTGCACGGATATGATTTATAATGATTTCTTTATATGTGCTAGTGCATTTTTTTCGAGTCTGCTGACCTGAGCCTGCGATATACCTACACTGTCACTCACTTCCATCTGTGTCTTGCCTACAAAATATCTCAGATTGAGAATCTCACGCTCACGCTCGTCTAAGTTTTTGATAGCATCTAAGAGGTCGGTATGATCTATCCATTTTTCGATAGAATGCTCGGTATCCGCGATATGCTCATCTAGTCTGACTTCTTCGTCGCCGTCAGTATGATAACTATCATCCAACGAGATAGGTGCAGAGATGGCGTCTATAGCATCATACACTTCACGAATCGTGATGTTCAGATCTTTTGCCACCTCTTCTAGTCCCACTTCATCGTATCTATCAGTCTGTAGCTTTTCCTTGCTTTTTAGCACCATATACGCAGTATCTCTCAGGCTTCGACTCACTCTCAGCACGCTTGAGTCACGCAAGAAACGCTTTATTTCTCCCAGTATCATAGGCACTGCATAAGTCGAGAATTGCACATTTAGAGATGTGTCAAAATTGTCTACCGCTTTCATCAAGCCTACACACCCTACCTGAAATATATCGTCCATATTTTCTTTGCACGACAAAAAACGCTGTGCCACAGATAGCACCAGACGCATATTGCAATACACATAATAATCTTTCGCCTGCTCGTCTCCTGCTTTTATCCTTTCTAGCAACGATGCACTTTCTTCATGCGTTAGTTTGGGCAAACTGCTCGTATCGATTCCACAAATATATACTCTTCTCGCCATATTCACCTCGATACTATTTTGTCAATCTAAATCAGTTTTATCCCAGATTTTACAAAATAGACAAAATTTTATATATTTTGACAATTTAGATTAAAGTAACATATTAATCTCGCGGACAAAACTCAATGCTTGTAATTATAATTGAGTTATGACGATCTATATTGAAGTATTTTTATTACAAAATTTCCTTATCAATTTATCACTATTACGACTGGTGAATATTTCTCTACGACCTAAGAGCAACTTTTTTAGGCTCTCTATCTCATCACTCGTCGGAGCGGGTTTTAGCGTCATTGGAGCAATGTTTATCAGCAATGTAATAGTATTAAACATTATCAAAGTATTGTGCTCAATAGCTATGATCCTCATAGCATTCAGACAGAGCAAGAGGCAATTTATCCTCAGTATATTGTTGCTCTACGCATTTACATACGCTCTAGGTGGTGCGATCATGAATCTGACAAGCTCAAATTATTATACAAATTTTGGAGCAGTCAGTATCAGCAGAGTGCCTTTAGAGCTAATTTGCTCTATCGCAATAGTCATTACTTACATATATGAAATCCTTGCAAGACATATCAGGACTAAGATAAAGTTGAATAGTTTTATATATCATATCACCCTTTATCACAAAAATAAAAAACTCGATCTAAACGCATTCTTAGACACTGGAAACATTTTGCAATATCACGACTCCCCCGTACTAGTCGTAGATCTAAAATCATATCTCGATCTAATGGACATCGACTTTATGAAATACTTTTCATCGTCTGGAGATACAGTGCGCGCCAATACTATTAATGGAGCAAAAGATATAAAGGTATTCAAGATTGATCGAATAGATATAAAGACGAAGCATGAAAAGAAAACTTTTAGTGACCAATACATAGCCGTCAGCACTCGCGGATTTAATAACACCAACTATCAAGCACTACTCTCACCATTGATGTTGTAATAAAAAAGGAGCAAATATGAAGATTAGAGATTTTTTCAAAAAATTAATATTAAAAATAAAAAACCTGTATTATAAGATCATAAATAGAGACTTTTTATCCGCTGAAAATATGGTGAATTATATTTTTAGCAATGATTCACTACCTGAGCCTCTTGACGCGGATCGCGAGAGCGAATTGATCAGAGAATATATAGAAAACAATGATATTCGTGCAAAATCAAAACTGATCGAGCACAATCTCCGCCTAGTCATGTATATCGCAAAGCGCTTTGAGAGCAAAAAAATTGATATAGAGGACCTTGTCTCCGTGGGCTCTATTGGACTAATAAAAGCAGTAGACAGCTACAAGCCAGACAAAAATATAAAGCTCGCCACCTACGCTAGTAAATGTATAGAAAACGAGATTTTGATGTTCTTAAGAAAGATAAATAAGAGTCTCAATGATCTGAGTCTAGATGATACGCTAGTGAACGACGAAGAAGGCAACAATCTCACACTCGGCGAGATTATACCAGATGAACATGTCGCTTTCGACGAAATAGAATTGAAAGATCAGAAATCTTATCTCATCAAAGCTATCGACCGCCTCAACGATCGCGAGCGCCTGATCATGAGTATGCGCTATGGTCTAAATGGATACAAAGAGCAGACTCAAAAAGAAGTGGCAGATAGCATGGATATATCGCAGAGCTATATCTCTCGCCTAGAGAAAAAAATACTTCACAAATTAAAGCACGATATGTACAAAAATATGTGAAGTATTGATTTCTATTTAATGAAAAAATCATTAGCATTTAGTAGTTTTATTAATTTCATTAACTATTAATGACGGGTGTAGTGAGTGCTCCTAGCACAGCAGTCAATCTCGAATCTATAGGTTCGCTGATAATATGCAATAGCTGACTATAGTAGAGCTGATACTCTTGCCAATTATCATCTTTGCCAATATTTAGTGAGATTACCCCGTCCATTGTGTTATAAGTCAGATCAACATTGCATTTATGTACTTGATCTGATTGAATACTCGCACTGTGAAATAGAGCCGAAAATGTACGCTTACCTGACTTGCATCTATCTAATAATTTATCGTCTAGACCTATCAGGCAAAGACTACTGTAATCTTCCCTTGGAGACCCTACTTCATTCAGTTCGCCACACTCCGCCTGCAAGATGTTGTCAAACATCTCGTTTATCCGTACACTATTCGACGAACAAATGTTTTCTATAATTTCATCTGCTAGTTCGGTATCAAAATTCTTTATCAAATTTAAAGTACGACCAAAATAATCTATCATCTTTACTCCTATTTATTATACTAACTTTTATATGCGCAAAATATAGGTATATTCATAAATTTACTAATTTTATACTCTAGATAATAGCATTATAAAAAGACTTAGGGTCGAATTTTCTCTATCCCTAAGTCAATTTTTATACATCTTTATTAATAATATTAATAGTATTTTTGCTAATGATTCTTCTCTTAAAATTATTTGTTTTTAAGACTAATAGCTGATATAAAATATATTAATAATTCGCGCCTAATATCAAATCGCACTCTGGCAATAATTTCTTTAGATCATCTATAGGTAAAATGTATTCTTTCGTCTTAGGTTCTTCGTATGCAATATCTCGTCTCTCTACACTATTTATTTTTGCGACTATTCTTAAAATATACTCTCCATTTCCTATGTCGTCCACATATATTAGATGGTTATATAATCGATCACCAACATTTGTCTCAAAATCACCTATTTTTGCCGTTTTACCGAGTGCATACGGTCGAAAATCAGCATCTTCTACAAAATAGACTGTCATATAGGTACTTTGATCGTTTGTCTTGTTTTTAGCATAAAACTCAGCATAATCGTCATCAAGACTAGCTAAAATACAAAACTTTTTATCTTCTGATTCTCTAGAAACTTTTGAATTGCCAACTGCCTTAGATGATTTTTTTCGTCGTATCTTCATAGCAGCATATTTGTTTATTTCATCCATAGTGTCTGCGTACAACTGTCCGCACTCTGCATCATAATAATTTACTACATTTATAATATCATTTAATCGTTCCATATTTTCTCCCAGTTTTATTAGATAAATTTTATAACCAAATGACTATAAAATTAACTTTTGTCCATTATATCACAAATAGATAAAATGTCAATATTCGTGAAACATTTTAATAAAATAATATAATTTACA
>CALWFA010000015.1 GCA_944377465.1 uncultured Clostridia bacterium | reverse complement strand
CCTAATCATATCGAGAATGATATAGCCGACCATCATGCGTGAATAGTTACTTAGCAGGCGGTCAAATGAATCGATGATATCCACACTCGTGATCGTCCTATGATCATTTTTCTCATTGATGACGAAGTCCGCAAAGACGAAGGGCTGAGCCACTGCTTTAAATTTCGCCTTTTCTTTTTTCACTCCTGTAAATTTCGCCGTGATTATGCCCTGCTCGAGCGAAAAAATCTGGGCAAGTTTGTCCGAATCTTTATAATCTATTAACTTTATTATAATGCCTTTTACTTTCGTATCCATAAGAAATTTTTAATTTTTTAATAAAATAGTGCGTCTATACTTATAATCTTTGTACTAGTATAAAAATATTTAGAAAATTTACAAATATATATAGATTATATACATAAAAACAAAATGTATGTAATTAATTCAATGTATGATGAGCGGTCGAATCATTTTGATTTTGTAAATCTGTAGCATTTAATTGTATTATGTAATTTAAATTTTCATCAATTATTGAATCAATACCTTGTGGTGAATGTGCCACTCCTTTAATCAAATAGGTATGAATATTTGTAAGATGTAATTTCTTTATAATATCCACCATTTTAGTCCAACGCTTTTGAATGCTTTCATCATATATTTTATAAATGATTTGTCGTTCTTCTTCTGTAACACAATCATCATATTTAACAGGATCATTTTCATCTAAATCGCCCATAAAAAGATATTGCTTTATTTTTTTATATTCTTCTTTATTAAATGGCTTTTTCATAAGCTCTTGATAATCATTAACACCAAGCGGGTAGTTTAAGACTTCCCCATCTAATTCTTTGATCGGTAAACAAGGAACAGCGCTCATGCCACCAGCAATGACACTACTTACTAATTCAGGATAAAGTAATGCAAATCTTAATGCAAATTTACTAGAAGCCGAAAACCCTGTCATTATTATTTTGTCTTTAACATCAAAACCTAAATTGGATAGCACCTTTTTAGCACTGATTATCATGTTGGCATACTGTCTATCTACTCTTTTTATTGGCTCAATATCTGTTTTAATGGCTTGGCTGGTCAACATATGTGTGTAAATATCATCTTTACCATCCTCACTCATTGGACGAATAAAGCAAGGCATTATGATTGCAGAACATTCAAGTTTAGACTGTAATTTTTTGCAAATTAAACCATTATGCTCAATTTCCCATAAAGTTTTTTTATATGCTTCATTATCTGTGTTCACTATTCCGCAGTTATTACATTCTCCGATTAATTGTACTCTATTGCTTGTGCCTCTATTATATAATTTTATAAAAAAACCAAAATTGTATCCTTCTTTTCTATTAGGTTCAACATAAATTAATTGACTTATAATTTTCATACTTGTTTCCTTATCAAAAATTATATCATATTTTTATATTGATGACAATAATTTTTGCTCACTAAATTTTTGATTTGAGAAAATCGGCAGTTAAATATCTGCTTGTCTTGATGCGACTTGACACTCTATCTCTTGCCGAATGAAAAAAGACACAAAATAATTTAATTTACGCCGAAGAATTGGAGTTTCAAAACAAATACCCACACCTCTTCGTTTTTTATTCATTTTTTTCTAGTCTAAACAAATATTTTCTATTGTCAGGGCTAATGTGGTTGTCTAATAATATAAAATTAAAATTATAATAACAACCAAAGACAACGGCAAAAGTATTCGTTTTAGTTTGTGACCAAAAAAGAATAAAAAACACTTTAACTTTTATAGTTAAAGTGTTGATTATTTTGATAACTTCAAAATCGATTAGTATTACTATATTTTTTCGTTAAATTTGCTCATGATTTTTTATTTTTTTAAATTTTATCAAATAATTATATATTTAGACCCAGCTCATCATCTCGAATATCTGCCTTTGTTTGAGCATTTATTGCACTATCTAATTTCCCTAGGAAATGATATTTCAAGAAAAACTCAACCTTTCCAGTGCGTACGAATAGGTCTCTGTATCCATCTGATATACTACCAATACTAAATTCTTTCATAACATCTCCTTTTATTTTAATATATTTTATGTGAAAATGAATTAATTATTCACTGATATCAATACCAAACTCATTGAGTGCCTTTACATCGTTTCGCCAATTTGGCTTTACCTTTACAAATATCTGTAAATTGACTCTATTTCCCAATAGTCGCTCGATATCAATTCTCGCACTGGTAGAAATCGCCTTTATCATACTACCACCCTTACCTAAGATAATCGCCTTGTGTGGCTCGCGCTCACAATACAGCTCAGCATCGATCTCAATAGGATCACTATCTTCTACAAACGAACTCACCACGACATGAATACCATGCGGGATCTCATCGTCTAGATGATATAGTGCTTTTTCTCGCACAATCTCAGCACACATTTCACGCAAATTTTTGTCAGTGTAAAAATCAGTCGGATAATATCTCATCTCGTGATCATAGGTCGGCAGATATTTTTTGATCATGTCGAGCAACACATCACAATTAGTACCCTTTAGTGCGGAAATCGGCAATATTTCATCTACTTTTGCGACTTTACTTAATTCGAGCAGTTTCGGATATGCCTTGTCATATGTCGTCTCGTCTATCTTATTTATGAGCAGGATCTTTTTAGCATCGTCGCTAAGTTTTGACTTTAGCTTATCATATTGCTCTACTAAAGGCTTCTTTGCATCTATCAAGACTAGCAAGATCTCTGTATCTTCTGTAGCGTCTGCTATCTGCTGAGACATCGCATCATCTATCTTGGTCCTACGCTTGTGATATCCTGGCGTATCGACGAATACGATCTGCGTATTTTCATCGTTATATATACCCTTTATATTCTCACGCGTCGTCTGAGATTTCGGACTAACTATTGCCACTTTCTCTCCTACTAGACGATTGATAAGCGTGCTCTTGCCTGCATTCGTCTCTCCTACTATTGTGACAAATCCACATTTAAAGGATCGCTCCTCGCGAGTAATATTCAGTGAGTCTAAGATCTCACGCTGTACTTTAGTCATCAATGTTTCGTCCGATTTCTTTTCATGATCGTAACCTAAGATATGGAGCATTCCGTGACAAAACAAGAAACAGATCTCGCGATTTAGACTATGCCCATACTCGACGCTCTGCTCGCGTGCGCGATTTAGACAAATATAGATGTCCCCGATAGTGAGCTTTTGATCATCTGGGTCGATCTCTTGCTCATACTTGGCTGTATCTAAAGGTTCATTTGGCTTCAAATCTACATAAGGATAAGTCAGCACATCAGTGACTTTGTCTATATTTCGAGTCTCTTTATTTAGTCTTCGGATCGTCTCTTCGTCGACAAAAGATAGATTCACAATGACATCTTTCGGTAGGCGTGCAAAATCCGCCACCGCATTATATACTTTACGCAGGTTCTTCATTATATCATTGTCTATTTTTGTCAAAATATTAACCATTGATCACTCCGTACACCGCTATCGTAGAGTACGCATACATCGTATCGTCATATATCCTCACATCCGTCCTCTCATAAAGCATATCTTCATAAGCAGGTAACGCTGAACGCGCAAGAATGAGTGATTTTTCGACTAATTCGTCCTTTTCAAGACTAAAATCGTGCGTGATCTCTACAGGTGATAGCTCATAATATATAGTCACATCTCTACTAAAAGGTAATAGAATGCCTATATTTTCATTATAGCTAACCGTTTCAAAAAGCGCAAATGAATTTTCACCCCTTCCCGAAAATATATGAAAATTAAAAAGTTTATAGTCGTATACTATTTTACTATTGCCTGTACGCTGTAAGACGGTCTCTACTCGCGGTAATTCGCTGACATTTACTATGAAAATGTCCGCTTTTATCTCAGCGATAGGCTCGACTGATACCTTCTCTCCCGAGGCAGTTAGATTGAAGGGCAGGACTAAGATGTCACCGACATTCACATAATCACCCACCTTGACATTTGTAGTCCCTGTCACAATATTTATATTTCGTATTATGCCATTGAATTTAGCACAAATTGGTGCATATTCTGTCTCATTGTACACCAATTTTTCGCTCAAATTGATCACTATCGCAGTCCCTTGCTTTATCACAGAGACCTGTGCTATTCGGTCATAGTTTTTCAGTAAAATTTCTTCTATCTCTTCACTGGAAACAAGATTGATTTTTCCTATCCTCACATTATTCTCTGCCAACACATCGATAATATCGTTGGTGCTAAGCATCTCTGTACCGTACACCTGAATCTGCCAAGTATAATTACTGATGAAAAGTGAAAAGATAATGCCAATAAATACTCCTATTAGTACACCTACATTTGTAGCAATGAGCTTTGGCAGGCGCTTTATATTAGAGAGCGTGCGCACCATTTTAAAATTGGCGACATATCGCTTTACCTTCTTGTAATCTCTATCATTTATCTCGAATGAAATTTCTTTGTTTGAGAGTCTAGATAGATTGTAGATCGGGATATGCTTTAGATACAATTTTTTTATAAGGTTGTCCAAATCATAGCCGTTTAGAGTTATCTTCATTGCACATCCACCGCCTTTATTTTACCTTCTAGCACACAGGTAGTCTTGTCTAAATACTTGATCTTCATGTTCTCTCCTGAGACTACTAATATATCCCTTTTCATCTGAAAGATCATCTCGCTCTCGCCGAAGCTGACG
Organism: uncultured Clostridia bacterium; assembly: GCA_944377465.1. GTDB lineage: Bacteria > Bacillota > Clostridia > Christensenellales > UBA1242 > Onthoplasma. Next base: position 11,385 of record CALWFA010000015.1, on the reverse strand, counting down.
ATCGTCTTTATACCTTCTATGTATAGTGATCTGCCACCTAGATTGATCGTGCGATAATTGATAGAAGTGTCCGCACTGGACATAAACTTTTCTATTTCATTCAGCATACTCATACATAAATATATGTAATCATGAGACTAAAAAGACACAAAAAATCTAACCATATCGGTTAGACTTTCATTTTTATTTGAATTTTCAAAAGTATCTTTTTACTATTTATTCTTGAGTACGGTATCTAGATATGTCTCATAATCAATATCGCGATCGTATTCTAGTGTCTTATTGATTCGAATAATCCTATTAGCGACCGTAGACAAGATCTCTTCATCATGTGTGGAAAATATCATACAGCCTTCAAAGCGCTCCATTCCCTTATTAAGTGCAGTGATTGATTCTAGGTCTAGGTGGTTCGTAGGCTCATCTAGGAGCAAGAAATTACCACTTTCAAGCATCATCTTTGCCAGCATACATCTGACTTTTTCTCCGCCGGACAGCACTTTCGCCTTCTTGTCTGCCTCTTCACCGCTGAATAGCATTCTACCCAGCCAACTACGCAAGAAAGTCGCATCATTCTCTTTCGTAAACTGACCTATCCAGTCCACTAGAGACAAATCACAGTTTTCGAAATATTCATTATTGTTTTGCGGTAAATAAGTATGTGTAATCGTCTTTCCCCAAAGGACTTCACCCGAATAATCCTTGTCTTTGCCTGCTAAAATATCATACAGTGCGGAAGTAATATTGCTATTGTCACTAAGAAGTGCAATTTTATTCCCCGGACGGACAGTGAATGAGACATTTTCAAATAGTCCTTTTTTTGTGAGATTTTTCACAAACAAAATATCGTTGCCTATACGCTGATCAAATTTGAAATCAATATACGGATACTTTCTACTGCTCGGCTTGATATCCTCTATAGTCAAACGCTCGAGCTCCTTTTTCCTGCTGGTAGCCTGCTTTGATTTCGATGCATTTGCAGAGAATCGTGCTATGAATTCTTGCAATTCTTTTGCTCGCTGTTCCGCCTTTTTATTTTGCTCTTTTTGCTGTCTCAATGCAAGCTGACTCGACTCGTACCAAAAGTCATAGTTGCCAAGATATAGATTGATCTTGCCATAATCTATATCACAGATGTGTGTGCACACTTTATTTAAGAAATGTCTATTATGGCTGACAATGATGATAGTATTTTCAAAATTCAATATGAAGTCCTCTAGCCATCTGATAGTCTTCAAATCTAGATTATTGGTAGGCTCGTCGAGGATAAGATTGTCTGGATTAGAAAACAATGCCTGTGCTAGCAATACCTTCACCTTGATCTTGCTATCTACATTTGCCATCAGCTCATGATGCAACTCGCGCGGTATCTCCAAAGAATTTAGTAAGTTCTCAGCTTCGCTCTCCGCGTCCCAGCCATTCAGCTCCATGAATTCAGCCTCGAGCTCGCCCAATTTTACTCCATCCTCTTCGGTAAAATCGGTCTTTTGATAATACATCTCCTTTTCGTCCATTATCTCGACTAAGCGTTTATGCCCCATTAGTACCGTGCGTAGCACTGTATATTCATTATATTTTTCTTGATTTTGCTCCAATACAGACAATCTCTCTTTCGGAGGAATAATCACCTCGCCCTTATTCGGCTCGAGCTCCCCTGACAATACTTTCATAAATGTAGATTTGCCTGCGCCATTCGCTCCTATTACCCCGTAGCAATTTCCTTTCGTGAATTTTAGATTTACTTCGTCAAATAACTTTCTACTACCAAACTGTACCGCAACATTACTAACTGTAATCATAAATCTCCTTAAAAACAACTATATAATTATATCATATAAAAAGGATATTTGCAATGTTTTTATACAAAATCATATATATAAAAAAGGAAAAAATTAGAAGACTATAATCTATCTATTCGGGCGATATCTGCGAAGACCATTAGTGATCTCTTCTAATAAATATATGTCAAACATTGACAAAGCATATCCTATCAAGAAGCCCGCTAAGACATCTGTGAAATAATGGACGCCAAGATATATCCTACTGAAGCCTATGGTGAGAATGAACAGTACTAGAATCGATATTATTATAGATTTTAGTGCATAAAATCGAATCTTTTTAATACTAAAATAAATAAATACCGACACGACAGCCATAGTCATCATAGCGTGCCCAGAAGGAAAACTATAGCCTGACTCCGCGATCAAAGAAATACTATCGGGTCGCACTCGCTCGACAATGTTTTTTAATAAAAAATTCATAACGATTATTACAATCAAATTGACGCCTGCATATGTGCCAATTTTTTTATCTTTGCAACACAGCAATAAGATTATAATGACAATCATAAGAAAGAACGAAGAACCGAGATAAGTAAAAACTTTGAAAAACTCGGTCAGTGCATGATTTCTAATAGGAGCTACGACCGAATCAAAAAACAATGAATCGACTGCTAGATCTCCCTTTGTCACTACAAAAATCGCAATCATCACAAACAATGCAAGCGAAATAAAGGATAAAATTAAATTTACATAAAATATCCTTTTCGAAATATGTTTCTCTACATTCTGATCTATCACAATATTATTTTACACAAAAAATAGAAAAAAGTAAAGTATATCTAAATATTTATCAAAAATAATCAAAACAAAACGATATGAAATTTAGACATTCTCACCTACCATCTATTCGACAGTCTATATAAATTAATTAGCTTATTTACCTACAGTCACACGGACTTTTTATACCAGACATAAAAAAACTAAAAGTCGCCTTTTAGCCTTTAAATCATCTATCTATTGATAAAACGACGCACTCCGTCAAAATTACTACAATCAGTATGCTGAGTGTAATATACCAAGCAAGCCATAGCACTGATCTCAAGTAATATATCTAGAGCTACACTGACTATATCGCGTGTAGTGATCTCTTGCTTCTGCATAGCTAAGAGCTTAACCTCTATACGCTTCGCAATATCTTCCGCCTTATAATCGCTATCTACACAATATGTAGCATATTTAATGCTCTCTATGAGCTTCTCAATCTTGAAAGGCTCTCGCATATTATCCACATTCGTCACTACCATAGGATTGCGCTCTACCATTTCGTAAGTAGTGAATCGCTTACCACAATTTAGGCACTCTCTCCTACGCCTAATACTCATATCTTTCAAATAACGACTATCTACGACCTTGCTCTCATTGTTACCGCAAAAAATACACTTCATATTTATCTCCTGGGTATATTATGGCACATTTCGACAATTTTTACAAACAATTTTATATAAATTTGTCTAAATTTTTATAAATTTTTGACCATGATTTTAAGATAAACCGATAGTGTCTGAGTTTCATTTTATAAAAAATCTATATTTTATCTATTTGAGATATTTTCATTTCTTGGACTATTCAATGTAATGACATTGGCATGATGATTTTTTGATGCCCGAGATGATTTTTGTGGACTTTGATCATTTTCTACATACAACTCGACTAATATCACATCTACACCTATCTTACATACACAATTATATGGAATGAACAATTCTCTATTGCCGCGAAAAAATCCCCAGAAGCCTTGATTAGGCTGTGGCACGACAAAGCCTAATGTACATGCGGTCACGACATCAAAAATGACATCTGTGATATGCCCTAAACATTTCCCGTCCACAGTGTTGATCACTTGTTTATTCTTCAGCTCAAGGAAAGAAACTTCCATATTATAAAATATGTTTTATTTTAGAATAAAATGTCAGATTTTGAAAAAATATATCAATATTGTTAGTAAACTATTAATAGAAAAGGGTCAATATTACACATTATATATTATTATGCTGAAAAGGGTCAAAAATGAAGTGACCCCAAGGATCACTTCAGTAAAAACAATCTTTAATTTAGATACAGACCATACTCTTTTACACTAATCTTCGTCTTCTTCACTAATGGCTTGCATGCACTGATGCGCGACTGGATAGGTATCTCATTGACATCTATAGCATATATCTGATCTTTGTCCTGAATGACCAGCTCTCCTGTAATGATAGGTGAAACAATACCATAGATTTTTTCTTTGCCCGATATAATCTTTAATCCCTTTCTATTTCTAACCCCGATAGGAATCTCATTTAGGCTAAATTTCTTTGCACAGCCGTCATCGGTGAGTACCAGTACTCTATCTAGAGTATTGACCTGACTAGCAAAAATCACTTTCTGCTTCTCGTATAGATTCATGCCGATCACTCCGCCACTGTTTCGCTTTGTGACTGGAGCAGATTTATATTCAAAATTCACCGCCATACCGTCCGAACTCACCATTAAAATAGATGGAAGATTGTCATTTATTTGCACAGATATCAAGCGATCAAAATCTTTTAGTTTCAAGGCTATACTACCAGATTTTAGACTTTCGAATTCGCTCGTCTCCACTCGTTTAATGTATCCGTCCTGTGTCATCATGACTAATTCGGTACATTCTTTCATCTCGTTTTCATCAAAGAGTGCCACTATCTTTTCCTTGCTCTCGGCATTAGTTATTTGTGCAAAGTTCGTACCTTTTGCACTAAACTTAGCATTCGGTATCTCACGCACATTCAATCGGAAGAAATTGCCAAAATTCGTGAATATCACTACCGCACTATTCATGCTAGTATGTGCTATTACTTTATGTAGGGCATTGGTATTATCATATATATAATTAGCGCTAGCCGACTGGATCTGCTTGATATCCAATGTCTTTAGACGCAGACCGTCTGCTGATACCGCTACTGCACATTCTGTGTCGAGCAATTTCTCGATCGGAGTGACATCATAAGTCTCAAAATTCTGCACTATCTTCGTTCTTCTCGGACGGTCATAGTTTTTCTTGATCTCAGACAATTCCTTTTTAATCACCCCAAACTGCAGATCGCGACTATTTAGTATCGCAGTCAGCTCCTCTATAGTCTTGTGCAATTCTGCGAGCTCTTCTTGCAGTTTTACTGTCTCGAGATTAGTAAGACGAGCAAGGCGCATATCAAGTATAGCCTGAGCCTGAATCTCTGTAAGCGCAAATCTATCAATGAGTTTCACCTTAGCGTCAGAGGTCGATGCTGATGTCTTGATGATCTTGATCACTTCATCGATGTTTTGAATAGCGATGATTAATCCTTCTAAAATATGCGCGCGAGCCTTGGCTTTATCTAGATCAAACTTTGTACGCTTCACTATGACATCTATCTGGAATTTAATATAGTAAGATAGATAATCTAGTAGTCCCAGTTGCTTTGGACTGCCGTCTGCTATTGCTACCACATTGTAGTTAAAATTTAGCTGCATATCGGTGTGCTTTAAAAGTAGCGCGATGATATTATCTACATCTGCGTCCTTTTTGACACGGACGACCGCGCGCATTCCTGTCTTGTCCGACTCGTCCTGTATCTCACAGATATCTGCTAGTTCATCTTTTAGCTTTTCTTTCAAATCATTGATGGACTTTAAAAGGTCAGATTTATTCACCTGATAAGGCAATTCATCGATCACTATTGCTGTCTTGCCATTTTTCTCGTCTTCAAGGTGAAAGATCGCACGCATTGTGACCTTGCCTCGACCGGTAGCATACGCCTCGCGCATCTCCTTTGATAGCGCGATCATGCCACCCGTAGGAAAATCTGGACCCTTTATGATCTTCAGCATATTATCTAGGCTAATATTAGGATCATCTATATAAGCGATACAGCCGTCTATCATCTCTCCTAAGTTGTGAGTAGGAATATTGGTAGCTAGTCCGACAGCGATACCTGATGCACCATTTACAAAAAGATTTGGGAATCGCCCAGTGAGATAGTCTGGCTCTTTTAGCGTGTCATCGAAATTAAAGCTAAAATTGACAGTATCTTTATCTAGATCGCGCATCAATTCTAGTGCCAATGGACTAAGTCGGGCTTCGGTGTAACGCATAGCGGCTGGTGGATCTCCGTCGACAGAGCCGAAGTTTCCATGTCCTTCGATTAGACACTCTCCCATCACGAAATCTTGCGCCATTCTAACCATTGCTCCATATACAGAGCTATCTCCGTGTGGATGAAATTTACCTAGAGTATCTCCGACTATACGCGCTGATTTCTTAAACGGCTTGTCCGGCGTAATACCCAGCTCTAGCATATCAAACAAAATACGCCTCTGCACAGGCTTTAGTCCATCTTCTACTCTAGGAAGTGCTCGGTCCATTATGACATATTCACTGTATGGAAGCATGGATGTAGCCATGACTTCTTCTACAGTCTTTTCTATCAGATTACCCATTCCTTCGTTTTCGTTCATTAGTTCTCCTTCTTGTCAAAAGTATCTATCTTATTGAAATTTGCATTTTTATTTATATAGTCCTTTCTCGGTCCTACATCGTCACCCATCCACATTGTAATCTCTTTATCCGCCTGCACTGCGTCTTCTAGAGTGACGCGTATCATACTCCTTCTCTTCGGGTCCATGGTAGTGCTCCATAATTGCTCCGCACTCATCTCACCCAGTCCTTTATATCGCTGGATAGTATAATTTTTCACAGTAGCAGTGATAGCGTTCAGCTCTTCGTCCGTGTAGCAATACCATTCTTTATCTTTGGTCGAGACCTTGTATAATGGTGGCATACCCACATAGATATTTCCATTAGTAATCAATGGACGCATATATCTAAAGAAAAATGTCAAAAGTATGCATCTGATATGCATACCGTCCTGATCGGCATCGCTAAGTATTATAATCTTATTGTATTTTAGATTTTCTAACTTAAAATCTTCGCCTATACCAGTACCTATAGCACCTATGATAGTACGGATTTCTTCATTTGCAAGGACTTGATCTATTCGTTTTTTCTCGCTATTGAGTGGCTTACCTCTAAGTGGCAAGATCGCCTGATATGACCTATCTCTGCCCTGCTTTGCAGTACCGCCTGCCGAGTCTCCTTCGACGATGAACACTTCATTGATCTCTGGATTTTTGCCCGTGCAGTTCGCAAGTTTGCCTATCAGCATGCTACCTTCTATAGAATTCTTTGCTCTAGTGAGGTCCTTTGCTCGCTTTGCAGCCGCACGCACACGCGCAGCACCCTTTGCCTTCTCTATGATGATTGCACCGATATTTTCATTCTTTTTGCTAGCAAAAAACTCATTTAAGCCCTGTGTACAAACGGTCTCTACTCGTGAGCGCGCCTCTACATTGCCTAGTTTCGTCTTAGTCTGCCCTTCAAACTGCACATTCTTCATCTTAATAGAGAGTACCGCCACCAAACCTTCTCTAAAGTCATCACCGATGAAGGCGACATCTTTGTCTTTTATCAAATTATGCTTCTTTGCAAAATCGTTTAACACTTTCGTGAGGGCTGTCTTAAAGCCCACTTCGTGAGTCCCACCCTCTGGAGTCGGAATGTTATTGACATAGCTAAATATGCTCTCAGTATAGTTGTCCACATATTGAAGTGCGAGGGACACATATGTATCTTCGATCTCATTTTCTATATATATCGGCGGTACAAACAATGGTTTTCTATCCATAGTTAGACTAGTGACATAGTCACGAATGCCACCTTCATAGCATAGTGTCTCATGCTTGTTCGTACGCTCATCGATGAGCTCTATATGTATACCTTTATTTAAAAACGCGGTCTCTTTTAGACGCTCTAGTACAGTGTCATAATCAAATTTTATATCTTTAAAGACTCTATCATCAGGTAAAAAGTGGACAAATGTCCCTTTCAAAGTAGTATTGCCCACTTCTTTTAGATGCTGTACAGGTACTCCACTATGTATTTTGCCATTTTTCTCTATTGATTCAAAGCGTGCAAAATATTTTTTACCGTCTTTGTAGACCGTAACTTCTAGATATCTACTCAATGCATTCGTGACAGATGCCCCTACGCCATGTAGACCACCCGAATATTTATAGTTGTGGTCACTGAATTTACCACCCGCATGTAGCTGAGTGAATACCACTTCGACACCGCTCATCTTCAGTTTCGGATGCGGACTGACAGGTATACCTCTACCATTATCAAGCACAGTAGCGCTACCATCTTTTTTTAAAGTGACCTCTACTTTACTACCATATCCATTCGCGAGCTCATCTACTGCATTGTCGATGATCTCCCAGAGCAAATGATGCAAGCCTTTCGGTCCGGTCGTGCCTATGTACATGCCGGGGCGCATTCTCACCGCATCAAGTCCTTCTAAAACTATCAAATCTTTTGAATCATAACTAGCCACAAGCATTCCCCTTTTATTTATTAACATCTCAATTATGTGACTAATTATACCAAAAAAATTTTTTTAAAGCAATTTTTTTCTAAGGATCCCGCTATCAAAATACGAATATTTTTTCACGCTAGGTGCATTGTCTACTAAATCTTCCACTAATGTGATATAATCTATGCCTAGTGGCTCGAATAAATAATACGCCATACTGCCTGGCACGGTATTTACTTCATTAAAATAGAGTATTTTTGCGTCAAGATCATAAATGTAGTCGATACGAACTACTCCGTCCAATTTTAGTGCGTTATATATCTTTGCCGTGTAAAAATTAATCTCAGACTTTAGATCCGCACTTATCTTTGCAGGGATCACGCGGTCCTTGCGCTTTGATTTACCTTCGTGGAAATATTTGTCCTCAAAGGATAGATATTCAGACTTTGTGATCGGACTCTCTATTTCGCTGAGCATTAATTCATTGTCCTTCTTGTAGCAAGCCTGATTGTATTCTATTTTATTTGTGATACACTCTTCGACTAACGCATCGTCATTCATAGTAAAGATCGCCATGATCTGTTCGGTGAAATTTTTCTTGTCACACACCTTTACTCCGATGCTCGAGCCGAGTGAATTCGGCTTTACGATAATATTCTTATAATCTTTTTTGATAGACTTCTTTTTCTCTAAATAATTGTCTATCGTGACGAGCTCGCCTTTCACGACGGGTACAATGTCTGACACTAATCTCTTCGTGAGATATTTATCCATCGCTATATGAGAAGAGAGTGAGCATGCACTAGTGGTCCTTATTTTATTTACCGCAAAGAAACCTGCTAAATCTCCATTTTCTCCCACTCCGCCATGACAGCAATTTATGATACAGTCCACATCACAATATTTTTTCAAAACTAGATTTTTGATATAGATCGCTCCGTCTGAGATGATGATTTGCTTTAGCTTTATGTTTTTATCTGCAAAATACGAAATATCCTGTACTTTCGTCGCTAGATAAAAATTGTTGTCTAGACCTAAATAAATCTTCTCTACACTATATTTTGTCTCTAAATTTTTGCATAGTTGCATTCCAGTAATGATCGAGATGTCATGCTCACAACTACTGCCACCAAAGATTACAAATAATTTTTTCATAATCTTATTTATGAAATAATCAAAAAATAATTGCATATATCTAAATATGAATTTTTTATTTAAGCAAGAAATCATTGACTATGAATATTATAGGTCTAGTGATACTGTCATCTTGTTTTTGCATGGCTGGGGCGGAGACAAACACTCGTTCGCTTCGACTATAAATTTAATAAAAAATAAATATAGCGTACTCACTCTCACTATGCCGACCATTTCCCCTACTAAAGAAGTTTGGGATCTAGAAGACTACGCTAGACTGGTAAGTACACTTTTAAAGATCCACAATATTAAAAATTGCACTATCATTTGTCACAGCTTCGGATTTCGTGTAGCAAGCATTCTAAAGTATAAAATCAGGATAGAAAAAATCGTAGTAACAGGTGGTGCGGGAGTCCGTTTTTATAACCCAATAAAAAAGATCGAAAATGAAAATAATCAGATCTTATTAAAGGACAAGCGGTATAACTATATCTATGATCGAATAGCCAGCGAGGATTATAAAATGCTAAGTGAGACGAACAAAAAGACATTTAAAAACATAGTAAATACAAACACTAGATTTATCATCAAATTTCATTGTCCTATGCTATTATTTTGGGGCAAAAAGGATACGGCTACAAGATATAAAATCGCAAAGTTTTTAAAGAAAAAAAATAGTGCAAAATTGATCACTTGTAGAGATGGACATTTTGCATATCTAAGCAATGAAGCACGCTTCAATAACGAAGTAATTAATTTTCTCAAGTCATGATCATAATATATATTTTAAACTTCATTACCGTATTATTTAATTCAATTTACATTGAAAAATATTTACATATCTATCAGCTTCGCGATTATAATTTCAATAGATATTTACGATATTTTTTAAAAATTAGAGGAATTTACCATGTTTTTTGCGTAATTTCGTTGATTTTTTCTGTAATTTTTAAAAATTTAATATTTTTATCTATTGTCGATATTGTATTTTTAATCGTATCTATCATCTATCATAGACGACTAATAGGCAGTAAAAAAACTCCATTAAAGCACACGCCAAAGATCAAAAGATTATATGTGATATCTATACTTTTACTTCTACTCACCACTCCTCTCTATTTCGGCGCAACACTCAGTCATATGATATTATTACTTTTACCAATGCTATCAAATCTACTAAACATATATGACAAGATAAAAAATAAAAATTATATAAAGTCAGCACAATTAAAACTAAGACTAAACAAAGCAAAGATCATCGCAATCACAGGTAGCAATGGTAAGACCAGTGTCAAAAATATCCTATATGAATTCTTGCGAACAAAATATAAAGTATTGATGACCCCGAAGAGCTTTAATACACCTTTAGGAATATCAAAATTCATAAATGAAAGTTTGATAGCCGACTTCGACTATGTCATACTGGAATATGGAGCGAGGAAGATTCACGACATATCAAAGCTATGCAAACTATTCGGTGCGGACTATGGCATAATCACCTTAGTTGCACCACAACATTTATCGACATTTAAAAATATAGAAAATATTTATAATGCAAAAAGCGAGCTAAGTAAATATCTGTGCCACGACATTTGTGTCTTCAATCTTGATAATATATATACTTATAGAATGTATCAAGAGAGAACAAATAAAAAACTGGGGATCTCGATATTTTCAAAGTCCGACATATATGCCAGCGAAATAAAAATCGTGGATTATAATACAGAATTTTTCATGCACTTTAAGGATAGCAAAATTAAATTTCGCACGCGTCTGCTCGGTCGGCACAATGTGACAAACATTTTACTAGCCAGTGCATTAGCTATTCATCTAGGTGTCGACATGTCGGATATAAAAAAAGCATGCGAGACATTACCTTTTGTCCCACACCGATTGGAGCTAATAAAAACCGATATCAATATCCTAGACGATAGCTATAATTGCTCATTACTAAGTGCAGAAGAATCCATATCTGTCTTATCCTCGCTATCCAATAAAAAGATGATAGTCACGCCTGGGATAATAGAAGCTGGAAAATATGAGTA
>CALWFA010000014.1 GCA_944377465.1 uncultured Clostridia bacterium | reverse complement strand
TGCTGAGGATAGTCTAGGCAACCTATCTATCATATCGCCTGAAAAGAATCTTCAGGACGGCAGTGATATTAGCTAAGTAGACAAATAAAACGCACTAAGCATCATTGTATATATGTGCTTAAAAATAATATAAGACAATTTAACATTAGAATTGCCCAAATATTTGGGCAATTTTTATTTGTGAACTTAGGGGTTTTTATATTAAACAAAAAAGCCGAGAAAAATCTCGACTTTTGAATATTATAATTTTCTCGCTGGTAATTCCAGCCTTTCGCTTTTATATATGATTGGCAGTAGCGGAATTTTCAATATGTGTCACATTTGCTTTATTTTGAGAGTTGCGTACTGTACGGAGCAGTAAAGAATTGCGGGTGCGTCTAGCGTCTAGAGCGGCAGAATTGTTTTGTGAATAATGACTTTTTCTATTATTGAAGCGGTCTTTCATACTATTTTTCTCCTTATATTCACATAATACTACAAGATATTCGCTTTGTCAATATGAGAATTGAAAAAAGGTGCAAAAACAGCTAAATTTCTACTATTTTCAAGGCATTAAACACTTGTCAAATAGGCTAAATTTTGATATAATATATTATATATTTATATATAATATATTTTTTTCATTTTGCTTTGAATTTTGCTTTGATTTTACTAAAAATCACAGCGGGCTCAAGCGATTATTAGGAGATTAAAATGGTGGATGAAATGAAGGTGACCAACGAGTACGGTGCGAGTGCTATACAGGTGCTCGAGGGTCTAGAGCCAGTGCGTAAGCGTCCTGGTATGTATATCGGTTCGACTGATGAGCGCGGGTTGCATCACTTAGTCACCGAGATTGTGGACAATTCTATCGATGAGGCGTTGGCAGGGTACTGCAATGAGATCACAGTGACGATCAATAAGGACGGCTCGGCGAGTGTATTGGACAATGGTCGAGGTATACCTACTGGCATACATGAGAAAGAGGGCATCAGCGCGGCGGAGCTCGTATTGACCAAACTACATGCTGGTGGTAAATTCGGCGGTGGCGGATACAAGATCTCAGGTGGACTACACGGAGTGGGTCTGTCTGTCGTAAATGCCCTGTCGAGTGCACTGATCTTGGATATATATCAGAATGGCAACCATTATCATCAAGAGTATCATCGTGGTGTGCCTACAGATAGATTGAAAGTAGTGGGCGATGTGCCTGCAGGGAAGACAGGTACGAAGGTCACTTTCATGCCTGATGATGAGATCTTCCCTGTGACTGAGTTTAACTACGACACCTTAAAGGCAAGACTGAGAGAGATCGCCTTTTTGAATAAAGGGCTAAGGATACAGCTAAGAGACGAGCGAGAAGGCAAAGAACAAGAAGCTCTCTATCAATTCATGGGCGGGATCCAAGAGTTTGTCGCTGACCTTACAGAGAATAAGAGATGCATTTTCCCTGACCCTATCTATGTAGACAAGACTTATAAATACAAGCGAAAGGATGAGAATGGTCATAGTGTGGACGCTACTTGCGAGATAGAGATCAGCTTTCAATATACAGACACATATACTGAGAATATCCACACTTATTGCAACAATATTAATACAGAAGAGGGTGGCAAGCACCTAGACGGCTTTAAAAATAGTCTACTAAAGATCATCAATGAATACGCTCTCAATAATAAACTAATGAAGGACAAGATGAAGCTCTCAGGGGAAGATACTAGAGAGGGTATAGTCGCCGTCATCTCGGTCAAGGTAGAAGAGCCTCAATTCGAAGGTCAGACCAAGACGAAGCTCGGTACGGACGAGATTAGGATCTATACCGCGCGTGCTATGGAAGAGACCTTTAAAGATTATCTAGAGGAGCACCCAAAAGAGAGCAAAGAGCTGATAGACAAGTGCTTGATGTCACAGCGTGCCAGAGAAGCCGCTAGAAACGCGCGTGAAGAGACGCGTAGAAAGAGTGCACTAGAGAGCTCGAATCTGCCAGGTAAATTAGCAGACTGTAGCTCAAAAGATGCGAGTGAATGTGAGATATTCTTAGTCGAGGGTGATTCGGCTGGTGGTACGGCGAAGTCGGGGCGAGATAGGCGATATCAGGCTATTTTGCCACTTCGCGGAAAGATATTAAATGTGGAGAAGACGCGTCTAGCGCACGCACTCGAGAATGCGGAGATCAACGCTATGATCACTGCGTTTGGCTGTGGTATATATGAGAATTGCGATCCGAAGAAGCTGAGATATGACAAGATCATCATTATGACAGATGCCGATGTGGACGGCAGTCATATAGAGATCTTGATGCTGACATTCTTCTATAGATATATGCGTCCGCTGATCGAAGAAGGACATGTATATGTCGCTCAGCCACCTCTGTACAAGGTGACTCATGGCAAGCAGGTGTCTTATTATTATACAGAAGAAGAAAAGGATGCCGCAGTAGGAGACAATGATAAAGGATACAGCGTGCAGAGATACAAAGGTCTAGGTGAAATGAATGCGGATCTATTGTGGGAGACGACCATGAATCCAGCCACCAGGACGCTAAAGAAAGTGACAATGAAAGATGGTGTGACATGTAACGAAGTGTTTGATCTATTGATGGGTGACAGACCAGAGGGCAGACGAGAATTCATCGAGCAACATGCGACAATGGTCACTGACCTTGATGTTTAGGAGGAAGTATGAAAGATAAGGACAATATGTTTCAAAAGATAGACAACACTCGTTATATTGATATAGATGTAGAGCATGAGATGAAGCAGTCCTTCATCGCTTATGCTATGGCTGTTAATGTGTCGCGAGCTTTGCCAGATGTCAGAGACGGACTCAAGCCTGTGCACCGTAGGATCTTGTACTCCATGAATGAGACTGGGCTCACGAGTGATAAGCCATATAGAAAATGTGCAAAGATAGTCGGTGATGTGCTGGGTAAATATCACCCACACGGCGACTTTTCGGTATATGATGCGCTGGTAAGACTTGCTCAAGACTTCACCATCAATGAGCCACTCATCGATCCAAATGGAAATTTCGGTAGTGTGGACGGTGACCCTGCCGCTGCATACCGTTATACAGAGGCGAGACTCTCTAAGATAGCAGGTGAGTTGCTTCGTGATATTGATAAAGACACAGTCGATTTTTATCCAAACTTCGATGCCACCACTGTACAGCCAAAAGTCTTGCCTAGTAGATTCCCTAATCTATTGGTAAACGGTAGTGACGGTATAGCAGTCGGCATGGCTACGAATATCCCACCGCATAATCTCAATGAGGTCATCAATGCTGTAGTGGCGATGATAGATAATCCAAATATTACCATTGACGAATTGCTACAATATATCCCTGCACCAGATTTTCCTACAGGGGCGGAGATACTTGGCAACAATGCTATAAAGCAAGCATATAGGACAGGTCGCGGTGGCGTCGTGATGCGTGCCAAGACTGAGATCGAGACTTATGATAATGGTAAGAGATATCGCATAGTAGCGACAGAGATTCCGTATCAGGTAAATAAGGCAAAATTGATAGCGCAGATTGCAGCCTTGTCGAGAGACAAGCGCATAGAAGGTATATCCGATGTCCGAGATGAGTCTGGACGAGACGGTATGCGTATAGTGGTGGAGCTAAAGCGCGATGCGAATCCAAATGTCGTATTAAATCAATTATTCAAGCTCACCTCTTTGCAGCTATCCAGCGGTATCATATTACTCGCTTTGGTGGACAATCAGCCTAAGGTATTGAACCTGCAGGAGATTATATATTATTACCTTGCTTTTCAGCGCGAAGTCATCACGCGTAGGACACGCTTCGACCTAGCTCGAGCAGAAGAGCGTGAGCATATATTGAAAGGCTTAGTGATAGCGGTCAATAACATTGATGAAGTGATCAAGATCATCAAGCAGAGCGATGACAAGAATGACGCTCTTACAAAATTGCAGGAGAGATTCAATCTAAGCGAGCGACAGTCAAATGCAATACTGGAGATGAAGCTAAGTCGTCTCACTGGACTAGAGGTAGAGAAGCTAAATGCAGAATTAGACGAGCTAGAGCTCACCATAGCTCATCTAAAGGCAGTACTTGCCGATGAGAGCAAGATCGATGAGATCATCAAAGCTGAATTGCTAGAAATAAAGGAAAAATATCCTACACCGAGAAAGAGTACTCTGGTGATGGATTATGACGATATCGATATCGGGGATCTCATCGAGAGACACGATGTAGTAATATCGCTCACCAGTCAGGGATATGTAAAGAGACTGCCAGTGAGCGAATACAAATCTCAGCATAGAGGCGGTCGTGGAGTGAATGCACACAAGACGAAAGAAGAAGACTTCGTGGTAGATATGTTTGTGAGCAGCAGCCATGATGATTTAATGTTCTTCTCGAATAAGGGCAAGGTATATGTATTGAGAGCATACAATATCCCTGAGGCTGGCAGGCAAAACAAAGGTAGAGCGCTGATCAATCTATTGCCACTAGAGGCGGATGAGAAGATCAGTACAGTACTTCGTTTCGCTAAGGACGAAGACTCGTATCTAATCATGGCGACCAAGTTAGGCATGGTGAAGAAGACTCGTCTAAGTGAATTTGATAATGTCAGAAAGAATGGTAAGATCGCGATCAAACTGATGGACGGAGATAGTCTAGTCAGTGCGAAGATAGTAAGGCCGGGTGAAGAGCTGATCATTGCGTCTGACAATGGCAAATGCTTGCGCTTCAATGAAAAATCTGTGCGTCTAGTAGGTAGGACTTCACAGGGAGTGAAGGGCATGAAGATAGAAGACGGAGAGACGATCATTGACATGATAGTGCTCGATCCTAGTCAAGATCTACTGACAGTGACAGAAAAAGGATATGCAAAGCGTACCAAGCCAGAAGCATATCGCGTGCAAGGTAGACGAGGTAAAGGACTGAAGGCGGGCGTATTCAATGACAAGACTGGCAAGGTAGTGGCGCTTCGCTCGATCAGTGCGGACAAAGATATATTGGCAATATCTGCAGACGGAGTGATGATCAGGACACATGCTGATAGCATCAATCTAGTAGGTAGGACGAGCCTAGGCGTGAGACTGATGAAAGTGAGTGCAAACGATAGTGTAGTCAGTGTCGCCGTGGTAGACCATGATGAGAGTGAAGAGAGCGAACATGTAGACGGCATAGAAGAAAATATCTAAATTTAAAAATAATATCCTAACTAATAGTCAAAAATGAAAATTTTGATGATTAATTAGGATTTTTATTTATTTTTCTTGTATTCATTTTGTAAATCTATTATTTTTGTTATAATATTATCATATTATGCGAATATATTTAATTAAAATAATAATTAATCACTAATAAATAGTGCGATTAATTAATTATTAACATAAAATATGATAAAATAATTAAAATAAATATGTTAAAATAATTATATATAATATTGGGAAATAAATATAAAATAATGACTAAAAAAATAAATATAAAAAATTTATTAATAAAAATGATATTTATCTCAATGCTACTGATGGTGGCTATCCTTTTCTCTGCCTGCAGTGAAGTGCGGGCGATGACGATTACGAATGAAGACGGCAGTATCGATCAGCTCGTGTATGTAGAACTAGACAGTGAGACAATCACAGAGGCAGGATATGATATCAGTGAAGTAAAAGATGACATCTCTCGCACTAGTCGAAACGAAGCACGGTCGTTGCTTGACAATTTTGCTCTGCGCATACAGAGCGATATCCTGATCAGCGACGATGAGACACGCTTGATTTTGCTTAGTTATTTGCAGGGGCTCACAGTCGTAGGTGATACATGGCAGGGTGATAGCTATGAGATAGGGCTTAGGTTTGAAAATATCGATATCTACAATTATTATTATAGAATTTCAGATAATAGCGAACCAGAATATCGGGTGGATTCACATTTCTTTTATGATGAGATCTCATACACTGGGCAGAGCTTATATCTCACTTACAATGATTTGTACGATAATTTGAGCGAATATTTCTCAGAAAAATATTCTTCTGCAATTTCACTAAAAGATCCATCTGTTTTATTTACCTATGTCAGTGACAGCGGACGAGAGCATAGCAACGCGGATATGATCAGCGAGTCGGAGAACAAATATTATCACACCTGGGAGCTGAGTTTGGATATAAATAGAGAGATTCGTCTGTATTATAATATCGCAAATAGAGCAAACTGTATATTAGTGTGCATTCTTGCATCTGTAGTGGTGGTGGGGATCCTTCTCTTGAGTGGATTCATTGTGGAAAAAATAAAAAAGAAAAAAGCAAAATAAATCATAAATTAATTATAGATATAAATATAAGGAAAAATATTTTATTTTATCCACATTTGATGTACAAAATAGTGAATTATTATGCTTTTTAGATATATTATATTGACGCACTATGTGGAATTATAATAAAATTATTGTAAATAATATTACTAATAAAATAAATAAAAATATCGAAATTTTCGATATTTTTTCATGAATTTTAGCATTAATTTTCGATATTTTATTATGATTAAAATGTTATTATTTCAGATTTATTTTTTATTATAATCATATTTATTATTCTGACGAAAGGAGAGCTTTGAATTGGATAGGTTAGGATATAATAGGCAGATGCGATCATACATCTCTTTTATTTTGCCATCCATTCCGAAAGAATAATATTCATCGTCATTTACGATTAGATGATCTAATAGACTGATCTTCAATGCATGACATATTTCAAAGATACGAAAGGTGGTGGAAATATCTTCTTCGCTAGGTGAGACTCTACCATTCGGATGAGTATGGAATAGTACTACTCCAGATACATTTCTATCATTCATCTGCTGAGTCAGTCCGTTTATGTCAAAGCTGATATTTGAGTCACTATTGCCCGGCACTTTTATATTCTTTATGATTCTACCCTGACTATTTAGACAAACTATCAGCAGATATTCGTGTGAACGCACTTCATAATTTGATCTAAAATATTCGATACAATCACGCGGAGAATTGAGATAATATACCCTCGATTCAGCCTTGTCCTGCTTGAAGACATCAAATACATCTGGTAGCATGGATAGGAACAATGCAGTCTCTTCACCTACGCCCTTATTCTGCTTTAGATCATAATAATCAGCTTCTAGCACATTGGACAGAGATTTATATTTCGCGATCAGCTCGTGAGCGAGTCGATTTGTATCCTTCATAGGAATAGTATATGTGAGTAAAAGTTCTAGCACTTCGTGCTTGTCGAGTGCTTTGATGCCGAATTCTCTCACTTTGTCTTTCAGGCGTTGCCTATGACCTTCATGATGATGCTCGTAAGTCTTTTTCATATTAGATTTGATCTCTTTCTCTTATTAGATTAACATAATTATAGTATTTTTCAAAATATTTTTAAAACTATCCGCAGTTTTCTTTTGAAATTTATTGATATTGATTTATAATAATATTGTCATAAACTGTAAATGATACATAATTATGATCAAATTTAGGTATAATAGAGGTACATATGAAAAGATTAAAATATTTTATACTTGTATTGTTTATACTTCCTATCGCATTTCTTTTTTCCGGCTGTGAGACAGTGCCATATGTGATCAGCATAGAAAAAGTGTCAGAGACGGACAACATTGCGACCTTCGAAGTGACATATTCGGATGATACTACCAGCTATTTCGTGGTAGAGAATGGTGAAGATGGACAGGACGGGCAGGATATCACGATAGATGAAATCTTCCAAAAATGTGTTAGCCTAGGACTATACGAAGAGACGCTCGATGGATATCAGCAATTTTTATCCGACTATCTCACTATAGAGGTAGAAGATACTAGTGAGACGGCTTCCGCTGTCAAAGTGATGAAATCTGCAGTCAGTGTATATACGGTATTTGGGACAGAGCCGTATACGGGAGCTGGAGTAATATACAGCATGGACACTTCGGCAGACGGCTACACCTATATCATCACGAATTATCATGTGACAAATATGGGAGAAGTAATAGGACACATCCCGACAGGTAATGAGCTTAGAGCGGATGAAATCTATATTTATCTATATGGTAGCGAGACTTATGCACAATACACGGATGGTACTTATTCGTTTGGCGCGAGCGCTATAGAGTGCGAGTATGTAGGTGGCGCGAGAAACTATGACCTAGCCATTTTGCGTGCGAAGACTAGTGATATATTAGCAGTCAATGAAAACGCCTGTGCTGTCACATTGGCTGACGGCTACACTCTCAGCGAGACTGTCATGGCTATAGGTAATCCAGAGGGTGTGGGCATTAGCCTAAGTAAAGGCACTGTGTCTATGACATATAATGAGATTCAGATGGAGATCATAGAAGGCAAAGATGATGTCACTCTTAGGGTGTTGACTACGGATACTGCCATCAATGGTGGCAATTCGGGTGGCGGATTATTCAATATGCAGGGCGAATTGGTAGGTATTATCAATTCTTCACTAGAGTCCACAGCAGATTGCATTGAAGGTATGGCGAATGCTCTTCCTGTCGATAATGTAGTCAAAGTCGCAGACAATATCATTGAATATTACGAGTCGACAGGCTCAGTGTCTGAAGGTGTACGCAAGCTCTATCTCGGTATCAACTATATCGCTGAGAACAGCAAGGCAGAATATGACGAACAGGGTGTGACATTGACAGATGATCTAGTGGTGACATATGTCATGTCAAACACTACCGCGTATGGCAAGCTTAGGATAGGAGATGTCATCACAGGAATAGTGATCGAGCGAAATGGCGTCAAGACTACCACTATGTTTAATATGACTTATGAACTGTCCGATATGCTACTCACCGTGCGTGAAGGCGATGCGGTATATCTAAAAGTATTGCGAGGAGATAGCACGGAAGAGCAAGATATATTGATATCAAGTTCGGTCACGAGCAGTATGCTGACAGTGATAGAGTAGGATAAATATTCGCATGAAAATCTAAAATATTATAGTAAAATAAAAATCTTAGCGGTATGCTAAGATTTTTCATATTAATTACATTTCTTCTAGTGTGTCGATGCAGATGAGATTGAATCCGACCTTTAGAGTGTCTCGCAGGGCGCGTACGAGCTGAATCTTCGCGCTCGTAGTGTTAGCGTTGCCGTCTAGCACTTTGTTTGTAGTGTAGAATTTATTGAAAGCTTTGCACATATCCATGATTCGCTTCGCTAGAATACTGCTGTCTCGCTTCTCTAAAGCGATGCGCATGGTGGCGGTGAAATCATTGACATATTTCACTAGTTCAAACGCGTCATTGTCGAAGCAAGAGAAGTCAGCAGAGACGCTTTCGTCTGTATATTTTCTCAATATACTCGCTAGTCGAGTATAGGTGTATAGCATATAAGGCGCAGTCTCTCCGTCGAATGAGAATGCGCGCTCAGTATCAAACACACAGTCTTTCGTGCGCTCCACCTTCAATACGCTATAATTCAGCACTGCACGCGCGACTTTCTCTACCACAGCATCGGGTCTCTCGATAGTAAACGATCTGCCTTTTATTACTTCAGTCGCTTTTTGCTTTATATAATCTATCAGGTCTACCAACACTGCCTGCTTACCTTTTCTCGAGCTGATCTTGCCGTCCGGTAGGCTATATCTACCGTATGGCACATGCTCAATGTCCTTTGAAAACGGATAGGCCATCAGCTCTATGATCTTACTTAATTGCTTGAAGTGTAGTACCTGTGCGACATCGGTCACATACAGTATTTTGTCAAACTTGTATTCCTGATATCTCGACACGACCGCACTGATGTCTCGCGTGAGATATAGAGTAGTGCCATCATTTTTCAGCATCACGGCGGTGGATAGATCATAGTCATTTAGATCCACGATCTGTGCGTCCTGACTCTGTACCAACAATCCTTTTTGCTTTAATTCGTCTATTATTTTAGGCACATATTGATTGTAGTACATCTCACCACGGTAGTCATCGAAGCTCACTCCGAGAGTGGAGAACATCTCCTTTGCTGAATCCAGCGCTATCTCGACTATGTATTGATAGATAGGGTAGATCTCGGCGTCCTTTTGCTCTATCTTTTGGAAAATGTCACGCGCGTATTGTTGCAATGCTTCGTCGTCCGCCTCTTCTTTACAAAATCTGATATAATAGTCTTGTAGTGCATCTATACCGCGGGCTTTTACTTCCTCGAAACTTCCCCACTTTAGCAGTCCGCCGATTATTTTACCGAATGGTGTACCATAGTCACCTAAGAAGTTTACACGCTTCACCCTGTATCCGCATTGTGTGAATAGGCGTGCTAGGCTCTCTCCGATGATAGTGGTCTTGAGGTGCCCGATGTGTAGGGCTTTAGCAACATTTGGACTGCAATAATCGATCAATACGAGTCGCGAATCACCGTCATTAAGCGTAAGCTCGGATATATCGAAGCGGGTTAAGATATTTTTACTCACATACTCTTTATTCAAAAAGAAATTCACATATCCGCCCACCACTTCTACTTTATCAAATAGTCCATCGTTTGTGATCTGGGTGAGCAAAGATTCTGCTATCGCTTGCGGGCTCTTGTGCAATGCCTTGGAAAAAACGAAGCAAGGTAAGGAGTAGTTTCCCTTGTCGTTAGATATAGATTCGCTGATCAGAGCTTCAAAATCAGTGTCAGAGAATTCTGCCGTCTTATTGATATGCTCTGCGATTAATTTTTTGATATTCATAATCGTTATTATAACATAATTTGATAGTATAATCAATAGAATTTAGACAAATCACAAGCGAGTGAGAGCATAAAATACTCTTCATATATCATTCATCGTTTAGTAGGCTCGCGCACGCTTTCGTGTACGCACGCGTGAGTCCACCCGCGCCCAGCTTGATACCGCCGAAATATCTGACGACTGCCACCAAAATGTTATTTAGTCCCTTTTTCTTTATGACATTCATGATAGGATATCCTGCGGTCTTATTCGGCTCACCGTCGTCGCTACATTTCTCACTCACGCATTCGCGACTGTATACATACGCATAGCAGATATGCGTCGCTTTCTTGTGCTCGTGGCGGAGATCTGACAGGATCTTTTTCACATCGTTTAGGGTCTCTAGCTCGTAGCCGTAAGCGATGAATCGTGATTTATTTATTATTATTTCTGTAGATTTCATATATCAATCATATCAAAATTTATGATTTTATCAAAATATATACAGGAAAAATTCTTATAAAAAAAGACTTGAATCTTCAAGTCTCTTTATCTATCGCTCGTATAAACTAATCTTTCTTCTCTAGCATATCTTTAATGATGCCCATTCTATCCACACAATAACCTACAGCCAATGCTCCAGGACCTGTGTGACATACTATGAATAATGGCAATGGATCGAAAGTGAAGAACGGGAGCTCAGGGAAGGCAGATAATACTTCTTGCTTGAAGTCTGCTAGCTCATGCGCGCCTAGATCTGCGAAGCTATGTGCCATACCGATATATACTTTGCCTTGTTTTGCCTCTTCTGGGAAGCGCTCCTCTATCTCTTTTCTAGTCGCATTGATCATCTTGATACGCGCTTGCTTCATAGACATAGGCTTTGCATACGCGTCTAGCTTGCCACCATGTATCTGAAGGATAGGCTTGATATTTAGTAGCGTGCCGATAGCGGCGGCGGCAGGAGTGACACGACCACCCTTTTTGAGATACTTTAGTGTGTCGACAGCGATATAGACTCCGCATTCACTACGAGTCTTCTCTAGATATTCCTTGATCTCCTTGCCTGACTTGCCCTGATCTATTAGATAGCGAGCTTCATACATTGCCATTTTGTTCATGTATGCGACACGCTGATTATTCACGACATATACTTTGCCCTCAAATTCATCTAAATGGCTCGCATTGATAGCGGTATTGCAAGATTCGCTGAGTCCGCTAGAAAGTAGGACATATACCAGTTCGTCATATTCCTTCAATATGTCTCTCCATGCATCTTTTACGATTTCAATGCTTGGCTGGCAGGTGCTGACATCAGTCTTCTTGTCCTTTAGGAAGGTGTAGAATTCATCATAGGACATATTTTCACCCTCATAAAATTCCTCGCCATTTACGATGAAAGATATAGGTATTAAGCGTGTGACCTTGATCTTTTCCATCTCTTCCTTAGTCAGACTGCCTGAATTGTCGACTACTAATGCTACTTTTTTCATAAACTCTCCTTATAAAATTATAAACATATGTTAATAATTATATTATACTTGAAAAGAATATATTTTTCAATTAAATTAGCTCATATTTATTAATTTCTAAAATTATTCGGAAAAGAATAGACATTTGTTGACAAAAGTGTCAATTTTTTTATATAATTGAGACATGAAAAAAGCAGAATACAAGAATGCGGTACAGAATAGGAAGAAGATCACTTCTACTTATCTAGAGTTTTTAGTCAAGAAAGAGAAATTTACAGTAATAGATGTCGTGAAGGGTGCTGGAGTGAATCGTGGCACATTTTATTTGCATTTCAAGAATTTAGACGATGTCGGCAGATATATAGAGGAAGAGCTGGCTGAAAACTTTAAAGAGCTAGAGATCGACTTTAGGCAGTCAGAGATAGACAAGACTCCAGAGATAATGTTGGATAAGTTAAACAACATTTTGTCTAAAGACATAGAGTATTACAAGCTCATCATCAATGCTAGTGAAAAGACGAATCTTATGGACAGGATCAAGAAGTCTATATTAAAATCGATATCAAACAATTTCAAAGTGATGAAATATGTGACCAATTATGAGAATTTTAAGGTAGTGGTGCAATATATCGTAGGCGGAGTGCTGACTACATATACAGAGTGGTTCAAGGGAAATATTGATATGTCGCTAAAGGAAATGGGAGTCACTTTGTCTAATATGATCCGTCAGGGCTTAAAAGGAATAATAAAATATAATGCTAGCGAATATTATTGATTATGGCATGGACGGAATGGGAATAGCAAAGATAGATGGCAAAACCTATTTCGTTTCAAATGCATTAATTGGAGAGACTGTAGAGCTAGAGATCCTCTCAGACAAAGGTAGATATGCGTTTGCCCGTGCGGTAAAGGTCGTAGAGCCTAGTAAGGACCGTATGACACCGCCGTGTCCTTATTTTAGTGAGTGTGGCGGGTGCTCAATCATGCACATGAACTACGCTCATCAGCTGGAATATAAGCGACTGCTAGTCGAGAAGACACTGAAAAAGATACTAAATATCGATCTAAAGGTGCAGGATGTCGTGCCGAGCGATCCAGTGCAGAATTATAGAAATAAAATATCTCTATCAGTGCGTGATGGAGCCTTAGGTTTTTTTAGATCAAGTAGCAAAGATCTGATAGAAATAGACGCCTGCTTACTGGCAAAAGATAGGATAAATGACCTTATCAATGAGATAAAAAATTATTATCTAGACAAGGATGATCTAAAGAAAATCAAAAATATTGTCATACGTGAGATATCAGATCAGATATTGATCGGAGTGGTCACAGTATGCGATATGGATCTACGCGAGCTCTATGCTTGTCTTCATTCGAAGTTTGATAGATTAGGTGTGTATTTAATCATAAACACTAGAAAAGATTCGGTAGTCATCTCGGGTAAAATAAAGCATGTAGCGGGACTAAAACAGATATCGATCGAGAATTATGACATCAAATACAAGGTAGATCTAGTGGGCTTTCATCAAGTGAATGAAAATGTACAGAATAAGATTTATGATGAGATTTTGTCCTATGTAGATGATCAGGCTAGTGTCATAAACGCCTTTTCAGGTGCGGGGCTACTCTCGTCGATAATTAGCAAAAAAGCAAAAAGAGTATATGGCATAGAGATCGTGCCCGCTTCGCACAAGAGTGCTCAGGAGCTAAAGCAAATCAATAAAATAGAAAATATGACTAATATATTAGGAGATTTTGATGCTGAATTTCGTCGTGTCGCAGATGAGTGTTCGCTACTAGTGCTAGATCCACCAAAGAAAGGTTGTGGTGAGCATGTAATGCGACAGATTTCGCACATAAAGGACATCATTTATATATCTTGTAACCCTATTTCATTAGCAAAAGATTTGCAATTTTTGAAAAATGATTATATAATAGAAAAAATTATTCCGTTCGACATGTTTCCAAACACGACGAATGTAGAGACATTGGTGAAATTAAAATTAAAGGAGGAAATATGATTTTAAGTACCGATTCTACGGCGAATTTACCTAAAGAATATTATGAAAAATTGAATATCAGCATGATCCCTATGCAGATCAATATTGACAATATGACTTACAACGATCTGAGTGAGGATCTACCAGTCGAAGAATATTATCAGAAGATGCGAGAGGGAGCTGTGCCTACCACTTCGCAGATCAATGAATTCAGAGCGAGAGAGTATTTTGAAGAGCTCTTAAAGTCTGGAGAAGATATCTTACATATAGGTTTTTCTAGTGCGCTTAGTGGCAGCACTGATAATCTGAAGCGTGTGGCAAGCGAGCTAAACGCAGAGCACAAGAATAAAATCGTGGTGATCGATTCGCTCAATGCCGCATCTGGAGAGGGACTATTAGTATTGAGAGCGCATGAGATGATCCAGGCAGGTATGAATATAGACGAGATCGAGCGCGAGATTACAGCACTGATACCTTATGCATGTAGTTACTTTACTGTCGAGCAATTAAAATATCTAGTCCGAGGCGGGCGTATCAGCAAAGTGACGGGCATGATAGGCTCACTGCTGAATATTAAGCCTATACTTAGAGTGGATGAAGAAGGACGATTGGTATCGTACAAGAAGGTCATTTCTAGAAAGAAGGCATTAGGTGAATTGGTAAAGGTAGTAGCGGAGAAGATCGCAGACAAAAAGCATCTGATAATCAACCACGCCTGCTGTCTAGAAGAGGCAAATAAGGTAAAGGATATGCTCAAAGAAGCTATAGGAGTAGAGGCTATCGTGACAGATCTGACGCAGGTGATCGGCTGTCATACAGGACCTGGACTGATCGCGGTATTCTTCTTTGGAAAAGAAAAGTAAATATTCGATGCATTAAATATAATTTAGCCACTAAAAAATCTCTTATGAAGTGGGAGTTACCCCAAGTTTCATAAGAGATTTTTATATCTACCAATCATATCGCTTAGTGCTGACCTTAATATCGTCATAGTAAGAGAGATACTGATCTTTGAATCTATCCGCTTCGCTATATTTGGTAGGTGTAATGTGTGAAATTGATTTTTTTGTAGAGTCTTTAGATCTCATTGTCTTAGATTTAGGTAAACTTTTTAGTATTTTTACGCGTTTCATATTATTAATTTAGTACAAATGATAAATTATTTCAACTATTTTCTAAAAAAAGGATAGCATTCACTATCCTTTTATTAGATTTTGTGGAAATCTGAGCTTTTCTTTTCGTTATATGGGCTTAGCACTACTTTGCCCGACTGCAAGCTGGCTGGGACATCTATGATTCGCTGATTGCTAGAGCCTTTAAAGCGCAGAGTGATATCTTTCAATTCTTCCACGAATTCACCGTCTACCAATACATCGATATAAGATAGCAGTTCGCGAGTCCAAGGGCAATGAGCACGGCTAGGTGAGAGTAGCTCGCTATCGAATAGATATCCAGAGTAGCACCATATGGTCTTGTTTGGATATATTTCTTTCACACGCTTGATGAAGGGTAAAAGAGCCTTTTGATTAGCAGGCTCCAATGGCTCTCCACCCAGTAAAGTGAGCCCATTGATATGCTCTGGACGAAGTGCGTCTATTATTGACTGCTCGGTCTCTACAGTGAAAGGCTGACCATAGTCAAAGTCCCAAGTCTCTTTGTTAAAACAATTTTTGCAATGGTGGGTGCACCCGCTCACAAAAAGTGAAACGCGTACGCCCTCTCCATTTGCAATATCATTAAATTTTATATTTCCGTAATTCATATTATCCTACAAATGTAATACTCTATCGCGAATCTCTTGCGTCCTGCCCTGATTCCAGAATTGACTGCCGATATAGCCACAGGTACGCCTTGCCACATTCATTTTGGTCTGATCTTTGTTGCCACAGTTTGGACATACCCAGATGAGTTTGCCGTCTTTGTCCTCTTCTATCAAGATTTCACCGTCGTATCCGCAGACTTGGCAATAGTCAGATTTCGTATTCAGCTCTGCATACATAATGTTGTCATATATATGTTTGATCACCTGCAATACTGCCTCAATGTTGTTCTGCATATTAGGTACTTCTACATAGCTGATAGCTCCGCCCGGGCTGAGTGCTTGGAATTCACTTTCTAGATCAAGCTTTGAGAACGCATCGATAGGCTCAGTCACATGCACATGATAGCTGTTTGTGATATAGTTTTTGTCCGTCACGCCTGGCACGATACCGAATCTTCTCTGCAAGGTCTTAGCAAACTTATATGTAGTACTCTCTAGCGGTGTGCCATATAGCGAATAGTCAATATTTTCTGCGAGCTTCCATTTCTTTGTATATTCATTTAGCTTACGCATGATCTCGAGTCCGAGAGCTTCGCCTTCAGGTTCGGTGAGTTTTTTCCCAGATAGGTAATATACAGCCTCCCATAGTCCTGCATAGCCTAGCGAGATAGTAGAGTAGCCTCCGTGTAATAGTTTGTCAATCTTTTCACCTGGCTTCAGTCGAGCGAGCGCACCGTGTTGCCACAAGATAGGCGCTACATCGGATACTGTACCTGTAAGCCTTTCGTGTCTACATTGTAGTGCCTCATGGCAGAGCTCTAGACGCTCGTCCAATATTTTCCAGAAATCTTTCATGTTCTTTTGTGAAGATAGTGCGACATCGACTAGGTTGATAGTCACGACGCCCTGATTGAATCTACCATAATATTTAGGTTTACCATTTTCGTCCACATATGGAGTCAAGAAACTTCTACAGCCCATGCATGTATAACATTGACCATTTCCGTTTTGGTCTATCTTGAGCTCTCTCATCTTCTTTTCACTGATATAGTCAGGTACTAAGCGCCTTGCAGTACATTTCGCAGCGAGCCTAGTCAGATAATAATACTTGCTATCTTCGTGGATATTGTCCTCTTCGAGCACATAGATCAGCTTAGGGAAGGCTGGGGTGATATATACGCCCTTTTCATTTTTTACACCTTCATAGCGCTGTTTCAAGGTCTCTTCTATGATTATCGCTAGATCTTCACGCTCGCGCTCGTTCTTTGCTTCGCCTAGGTACATAAATTCAGTGACGAATGGTGCTTGACCATTAGTCGTCATCAGCGTGATGACCTG
>CALWFA010000013.1 GCA_944377465.1 uncultured Clostridia bacterium | reverse complement strand
ACGACTGTCACCACTTATGATGTCTATGTTCGTGCGAGAAATGTCACTGAGCCAGTCGCGTTGGCATCAAAGATCAGTGATCTATTGAAGGTTGATTATGAGACGGCATATGCGAAGGTGACTAATATTTCGCTGAGTGAGATTCTGATCAAGATGCAGGTAGATGAAGATTTAGCTTTGGCACTTACTGAATACTCAGGTGTATATTTATCTCAGAATGTCGCCCGCGTCTATCCGTATTCGCAACTATTCACACAAGTCTTAGGCTATTGCACGATCGACAATATAGGTCAGGCAGGGCTCGAATCATATTATGATAGATATCTAAAAGGGGTGGACGGCAAGAGCCTCACCCAGACAAATGCGCAAGGTAAAGAGATCGAAAATTCGCTGTCTTATTACATACCTAGTGTGCCAGGTGCGGATCTATACACGACGCTAGATGTGCAGATGCAGTCGATACTTGAGCGCGAGCTCGCTGTAGCCTATGAAGAGCACGAAGCTCTCGGTGTCAGCGGTATCATATTAGACGCCAAAACGGGCGGCATCAAAGCGATGAGTTGCCTGCCTAGTTTTGACCTAAACAATATCCCGCGAGATAATATATCTAAGCTACAGGAGATGACTAAAAATTCGACCGTGGTAGATGTCTATGAGCCGGGCAGTACCTTCAAATTGATCACATTAGCGGCAGCCCTAAATGAAGGGCTTACTGATATAGATGAGAGATTTTATTGTGGCGGAAGATGTACTGTCGACGGTGAGACGATCAAATGCTGGAAGACCGCTGGACATGGCAGTCTGACATTAGTAGAAGCCTTTAAAAATAGTTGTAACTGCGTATTTGTCCAGCTCGCTCTGCGTCTAGGAGTGGATAAATATTATGAATATTTGGATTATTTCGGGCTTGGTGAAAAGACGGGAGTAGACATAGCCAGCGAGTCTAGTGGAATCATAATGCCGAAAGAAAATGTGAGAAATGTCGACCTTGCCCGTATCGGATTTGGTCATGCGATAGCGGTCACCCAGCTCCAAATGGCGTCTGTGTATGCAAAGATCACTACAGGCAATGATCAGACCCCGCACCTAATAGACAAAATGACTAGTGACGGCAAGACCCTCTATTCATATGCCAGCGATAAGCAAAGTATAGATCTATCCTCAGATACTATAGCTACTATAAATATGATGTTAGCCAATAATGTGAATAGCGAAGGTGAATATACATTTATCCCAGGCTATGAAGTAGGCGGGAAGACGGGTACAGCTCAAAAATATGATGAGAATGGTCAGATCGCGACTGGCAAATATATCTCAAGCTTTATAGGCACATTCCCAGCGTCTGATCCAGAGTACATATTAGTGATATGCGTCAATGAGCCTTCCACTGGTGTCTACTACGGCGGAGTGGTGGCAAAGCCTATCGGAGAGCGTGTCTTTAGCGCCATATTCAAGGCTAAAGCTATAGCTCCTACAGATAGTAGTCAGCTCGAAAATCAGCCAAATATTGAGATGCCTAATGTCACGGATATGACGCTCGCTGACGCCTGTGCAAAATTAAAAGAATTAGGTCTCGTAGCCAATTTTGATGGAGAGGGTGAGTATGTGATAGGTCAACTGCCAGCACCTAACACTATGCTTTATCTCGGAGAAGTAGTATATTTGATCACAAATTGAGATATTTTGTCTATTTTTGTGTGTTGAGTCAATAATGGTGAATTTTGTGCTACATTACGAAGAGTAGAAAGGGGATAGTATGAAATTATATGATATTATAGCGAATTTGAAATTCATAGGAATTAAAAATTATCAAGAGCTAGATATAGACAGTCTTACTTGTGATAGCAAAGAAAATGTCTCGGCAGGGATTTATTTTTGTATCAAAGGACTAAATTCAGACGGGCATACATACGCTGGAGAGGCAATAAAAAACGGTAATATATGTCTAGTAGTGGAGCACTTTGTCGATCTTCCCGTCACACAAATACTGGTAGAAAATGTGCGTAGCACCATGTCATATATCAGTTCTATCTTTTTCGAGACTTATAAATCAAAAATGAAATTCGTAGGCATCACTGGAACGAATGGAAAGACTACTACTACTTTCTTAATACGCGAGATACTGACTATTCTCGGGAAAAAAGTAGGGCTGATAGGTACTGAAGGCGTGTATATAAATCATCTAATGCTCCCCGCCACTCTGACAACACCCGATCCTATATCTTTGCATAAATTGATAAAAGATATGGACAATAATGGCTGTGAATATTGCGTCATGGAAGTCAGCGCACACGCAATAGCACTAAACAAGATAGACAATATCTATTATGATGTGGTAGGACTGAGCAATATCACGAAAGATCATCTAGACTTTTTCATTACTATGGAAAATTATATGAAATGCAAGGCGAGTCTATTTGATTATAAGCACGCAAAGGTAGGCGTGATAAATACAGATGCGAAATACGGGAAAGAAATAGCCAAGAAGTCAAATATAGACATCCTCACTACAGGCAAAGATTCGGATATAAAGCTATTAGAAATCAAGCATAATATTAAAGGTACGACATTTAGATTTTCTTATCTCGGCAAGAATTATAAAGTCCACACAAATCTAATGGGCGACTATAATGTCGACAATATTTTAATGGCGATCGGCTGTCTAGTCGAGCTCGGTGTAGACATAAAAGATATAATAGAGGTGGTCAATACCCATGCGTTTGTAGTGCCGGGTCGATTCAATGTGTTGTCGGTCGATGCGAAGTTTAATGTGATCATTGACTATGCACATACCCCAGACGGTATCAAAAATGTGCTATCGGCTATTAAATGTCTACCTATTTCGCACATCATCACAGTGTTCGGCTGTGGAGGGAATCGAGACAAAACTAAGCGAAAGGAAATGGGGGCGACTGCTATTTCACTCAGTGATTTTGTGATAGTGACTAGTGATAATCCACGAAATGAAAATCCAGATATGATCATAGACGATATCGTTCGGGATATCAAAGTGGACAATATTGTACGGATCACAGATAGGAAATCTGCCATAGAATATGCTCTATCTATCGCGAAAGAAAACGATGTGGTAGCAATACTCGGAAAGGGGGCAGAAAACTATCAAGAAATCAATGGCGTGAAGATACCGTTCAGCGATTATGATGTCGTGGACAATTATTTTAAATACACGGTCAAAGGTGAAGCTAAGCTATGATAAAATTACTGATCGCATTTATCATTAGTTTTCTTTTGTCGCTCATATTGATGCCTTTGATTATCAAATTTTTCAAAAAAAAGAGCGCATCTCAAACTATCCTAGGATATGTGGAGACTCATAAAGACAAAAATGGCACTACTACAATGGGTGGTGTAGTATTTATTATTACTACACTAGTTCTATCATTTTTTTTCTTAAAGTATGACAATGTTTGGTTTATGTGCTTGTTGGTGAGTGTGTTTTTTGGTGTCTTGGGGTTCATGGACGATTTCCTAAAGGTAAAATATAAGCAAAATTTAGGTCTGCGCGCCTATCAAAAGATAATCGGACAGGCAGGTATAGCAATAATTTTTGCTATATTCATTTATTTTTCTGCACAGGCTGGCAACTTATTTATTCCTTTCACAGAGTCAGAAATCGATATAGGGCTTTTCGTCATCCCATTAGTAATAGTGGTACTGATCGCATCGACTAATAGTGTAAATCTCACAGACGGCTTAGATGGACTAGCAGGCTCAGTCAGCCTCATTTACTTGATCGCTTTCACGGTCATCACTTCGCTAATTGGACTAAATCTCTACAATGCAGGGGAGACGGGCGCGATCATCACGAATATCAGTAATATAAATGTACTATCTATGTTATTTGCGGGTGCGATACTCGGCTTTTTGATGTTCAATACCAGCAAGGCTAGTATATTTATGGGAGATGTGGGCTCGCTCTGCTTAGGTGGATACATCGGAGCCAGTGCTTGCATCTTAGGGCTTGAACTCTTGCTACCGATACTCGGTTTTTGCTTTGTGTTCAGCGCAATATCAGTCATATTGCAGGTAATGGTATTTAAGATTAAAAAGAAGCGAATATTCAAAATGGCGCCCTTTCATCATCATTTGCAGATGTCGGGTCTGAGCGAGCCGAAGATAGTGGCTATTTATTCTTCGCTGACATTGTGTATAGGAATAATTTGTGTTATTTTATACCTTTTGTAATATTCTGAGTATCACAAAATAAATATAAATAGGTGGGATATGAAATTCAAGCATAAAAATGTTTTAGTCTATGGGATGTCCTCTTCAGGCGAGTGGGCGAGTAAATTATTACTGAGATTGAAAGCAAATGTTTTTTTATATGACGACAATATGTCAGTATTGAGAAGCAAAAATATCGGTAAATGCTTTTTAGTGCAAGAGCTCAATGAGAATCTCATTAGGCAGTTTGACTTCATCGTCATTTCACCTTCTATTACACAGGACAATCCTAATCTTGTCATTGCAAAAAAACATAACATAAAAATATATAGCGAAGTGGAATTCGCTAGCCTTTTTGCAAAGAAGATGGTAGCAGTGACTGGCACGAATGGCAAGACGACTACGGTACAATTAATCAGTGCAATACTAAATAAAAAATATAAAGCTCTGGCATGTGGGAATATTGGCTATCCTTTATCTAGAGCAGTGATAGAACAGCCAAAAGCAATAAAAGTGGTGGAAGTAAGTAGCTTTATGCTTGAGAATGCAGATCTCTTTTCTCCTCATGTGGCGACGATCTTGAATATAGAGCCCGATCACTTAGTTAGGCACAAGACTATGGCTGAATATACAAGGCTAAAATACAATATATTCAATAATATCTGCATGACTGACTATGTGGTCATCAATCTCGATGACAATATCCATTCGACGAAGACTTGCTATACCGTTACCTATTCGATGAAATATATCGCCGATGTCTATGTAAAAAATGGCTATATCTTTTTACATAATCATAAGATTGCAGGATTAAATGAGCTGAAGCTAAAAGGAAAACATAATATATACAATATCATGTGTGCTATTTGTTTTGCTTATATATACAAAGTCTCTCCGAAAAAGATCAGAGAAGCATTACTCAATTTTGACCTTGAGCGGTTTAGAATAGAATATATAGGTAAAGTAAATGATATAAATTTTATCAACGATAGTAAGTCTACAAACATATCTTCGACTCTAGCCTGCGTGGACACGGTAAAAGGAGCAATTATTTTATTGCTAGGAGGCTCAGAAAAAGGACTCGACTATACACAGCTATTTTCTAGACTGTCAAAGCGAGTGAAGCAGATATACGCATTTGGCAAGATCGCGGATATATTATTATCGTTAGGTAAGGGTCATTTCGACATTGTAAAATGCGATACCTTGCGAGATGCTTTTGAAAAGGCGGTGCTGACAGCCAAGCCAAACGACTCTATAGTACTGTCGCCTGCATCTGCGAGTTATGATCAATATGCGAATTATGTAGAGCGGGGTAAAGATTTCAATAAATTGGTGAATGAATATGCAAATCAGTCAAAAGAGAAATAGTGTCATCATATTGATCTGTACCGTTTTGCTTGCGATATTTGGCTGTATTATGGTGTATAGCGCGAGCAAATATTCAGCAGAAGTGAATTATTCAGACTCTTTTTTCTATTTGAAAAAACAGATAATAGGGGTGGCGATCGGACTCATAGGTCTCACCATTACTAGTCTTGTCAATCATAAAGTATACAAAAAATTTTATTGGGTTTTTTATTTCGTAGGCTTAGTATTTTTAATACTCGTATTTATCCCAGGGCTAGGGCGGACGAGCTATGGCGCGACGCGCTGGATAGGAATAGGTAGTTTTACATTGCAACCGAGCGAGATAGCGAAATTTTGTCTAGTATTTTTTCTGTCAGGATATCTAGCAGATGGCGACAAATTGTCTAAAATCAAGCATATTGTGATCACGCTTAGCCTAGGAGCGATCTACTGTGTGCTGATCATGCTTGAACCGAATATGTCTATTACTATGTGTGTAGCGTTTACTCTCATTTTCATGCTATTTATAGGTGGTATGAGATTAAAAGTATTCGCCACTCTATTAGTACCTGCAGTGGCTCTGGTGGTCGTATTGATACTTATAGAGCCGTACAGGCTGAGTAGGATCGTGGCATTCATCAATCCATGGAGCAACCCACTCGATGAGGGCTATCAGCTGATCCAATCACTATATGCTATCGGTAGCGGAGGACTATGGGGTGTAGGACTATTCAATTCGCGTCAGGCAGAGCTATTTTTGCCCTTTAGCGAGAGTGACTTCATCTTTTCTATCATTTCAGAAGAGTTAGGCTTCTTCGGCTGTCTGGTGGTGGTGGCGGTGTTTATTATTCTGATCATACATATTTTTAAGATAGGCATGCGAGCAAATGATAAATTTTCAGCTTTCTTATGCTTTGGCATTGGGGCTATCATCAGTATACAAGTGATTTTAAATATTGCAGTAGTGTCTGGCTCAATCCCGCCTACAGGTCTGCCGTTACCATTTATTAGTGCAGGTAGTACTTCGTTGTTTGTATTCATGTCGGCAATAGGCGTAGTCCTAAATGTAGACAAACAGACTCGCAAGGAATATAAATATAGATTTTAAAAAATTAAAATAATCAATTCAACTTTATTTTTCATACATATATATATGATTTATAAATATGAAGATAGATTGAAGATTCGTGGTGGGAGTAGGCTGAATGGAGAGATTACCGTGCAAACATCAAAAAATGCTTGCTTGCCTATTTTATCCGCTAGTATTATTTCAAATGGAGTGGTACGGATCGATTCATGCCCAGATATCTTGGATGTCCAAAATATGATAGAGATATTGACAGAATTGGGTGTAAGTGTACGAAAATCAGACAACGATTATATATTAGACAGTAGGAGCTTGAATCTCAATCATCTCGACTTTAATCTATGCAAGACGATGCGTTCGTCTATATTTTTGCTAGGAGCAATACTCACTAGGTGCGACTCTGTCATGCTTACTACGCCGGGTGGCTGTAATATAGGTGAGCGACCGATAGATATTCACTTAAAAGCTTTTAAAAAACTGGGTGTCACGATACGACAAATGGGTGAATACATATTCCTTAATGCAAAGAATGCGCATGCGGGCAAAGTGAAATTAAAATTACCGAGTGTGGGAGCGACTGAAAATATCGTACAGTTTGCGAGCACTCTGAAAGGCAAAACCACGATATACAATGCAGCTAGAGAACCAGAAGTGGTAGATCTATGCAATTTCTTGTCAAAGATGGGAGCGAAGATCATAGGTGCTGGCACAAAGAAAATCACTATATATGGTGTAGATAGACTGCACGGTACAGAATATACTCCGATTCAAGATCGCATTGTAGCTGGGACAATACTATGTGCGGTGGCGATCACAGGTGGCAATGTGAGATTAAAATACTCAAATTCTATACAAATTCGAAAATTAATTGAAATATTGTCGAGAATGGGTTGTCAAATTGATGTGAAAAGTGATATAATAGAATTGACAAGTGATGGGAATCTTCACTCCATTGCGAAGGTCGAGACTGGATATTATCCAGATTTTCCTACTGATTTGCAGTCTATAATGCTCACATTGTGTGCGTTAGTACATGGTGAGACCGAGATAGTCGAGCGTGTATTTGAAAGTCGCTTTTTGATAGTACCTGAGCTAGTAAAGATGGGTGCTAATATAGAGGTTTTGTCTAATAGACGAGTGAAAGTGGTAGGTGTGGATAGTCTGTCAGGGGCGTGTTTGCAAGCAAAAGAATTGCGCGGTGGAGCGAGTCTAGTACTGGCTGGACTCAGAGCAAAAGGTGAGACTATCATCGATAATGTACATTTTATCGATAGGGGATATGAGCAGATTGAGTCAATGTTTACTTCACTTGGCGCAGATATAGAACGAATATGACGAAGAAAAGAGCGATAATCATATCTATAATTATTAGCGTATTGATCCTGCTGTTTGTTTTGCTAGGAGCTATATTTTGCGTGCGTCAGCAAGATGTCGTCTTTATAGGTGACAGGTCTGCAAATACACTAGATATTACGAATGATCAGCTTATAGAGAGCGCAGGTATTAAGAATGGTCGCTCCATATTCACTATAGATAAAGACGGTGCGATAGCCAATATTGAGCACACTTATCCATATATTAAGGTCATCCAGATCAATACGGTCAGCCCTATGCGAATAGAGATATGTGTGCGCGAGAGAGTGGAGATGTTTTATGCAGAGAATATCAGTCGGGACAAGTATTATATTCTCGACGAAGAGATGAAAGTATTGCGTATCGACACAGAGCTACCTACTGGCTTATCTCAGATAATACCACATTTATTAGGTGACGAAGCTAAGGAAAGCATATTAGGGATATCTGGCAATACTGTGGCTGGAGATTTTCTGTCAAACGAACATTATCGCGATCTGACATATAATACATTCGTGGCGATATACAAGACTGTAATGATTGATGGCAAATATCTCGATAGAGACGATATTAAAGGATTAATTATCGACCTTCAATTCGGGACAGGTTATACCGAGTATGGTAGTTATGATAGAGTAATCATGAGCACTAATTTAGGCTTCACTATAGATATAGGCAAGCCAGATGCAGATTTGGAGCGAAAAGTCAATACTTGCTTTAGCGCTATTGGACCATTAGTTGAGGCAGGAAAGTCCAACGGGTCTATTCGAGTATTTTATTATGTGAACGATAATGGTGAAGAGCTAGAAAGTATATCGTATTTTGAGAGCGAAGATGCGACCAATGATCTAGAGTGATCAGATATTATCTAAAATCAAAAAATAAATCATCATATATAAAGATAATCATAAATAAATATTTAGACATTAGATTATATTGATAAGTGGGATTATTACAATATAATCGGGTCTTTTTTATATATTTCTAACATTAATATGGGTATTTAAAAGACATATACCACTATATGTTGTGGTATTATGTAAATTTTTCATTTTTACCCTATAAAATTTAATAATTATTATATAAAATATTTGACTAAAATTTCATGTTTTTGTATAATTATAAAAATTTTAATGGGGGACTTTGTGCTAAACAAGCTAAAATATGTTTTAGATATAGGTTCGTCTACACTTCGTCTAATGGCTGTAGCTCGCATTAGTGGACAGTCTAGAATCATTGCAGAAGAAGATATTCTCTACGATGGCTTTATGGATGGAGAGTTTTTATCCGTCGATGAATTAGACGATGTCTTGTCTCAGCTACTTGACCGCATGACGAGCAAAATGCGTCGTCCTATTAAAGCGTTGGTAGTAGGCGTGCCTAGTGAGTTCTGCATCTGTGTATGTAAGCGTATCTCGAGAAAGTTCGTTGATTTACATAAAATAACTCAGTCAGACATTCTCAATCTGTACCAAAATAATCTGAACTTTGGCGACAGTGAGGAGTATTCGGTCATCAATTACAGCCCTATGCAGTTTACTCTAGATGACAATCATACCACGATGTCACCTGTGGGCATGAAATCTACTACACTCATAATGGACGCTAGTTTTATTTTAGCAAAGAAATCATTTTTGACTCTAATGACAGAGAAATTCAATTCATTAGGAGTAGAGACAGTTGATTTCATATCTACAGCCTTAGGACAGGCGATGGCTTGTGAGAGAGTCTCGGATACGAATCGACCTATAGCGGTAGTCGACATTGGACATATCACTTCTAGCGTGTGTGTGTACAAAGGTGAAGGTCTCGCGCTACTCACTTCATTTTCTATGGGAGGCGGGCATATATCCTCAGATATTATGCAGGTGCTATCAATGGGCTTTAAAGAGGCAGAGCTGATCAAAAGAAAAGTGATCTTGACAGTAGAGAGCGAGAAAAATGAGTATTATGAAGTCTGCACGAGGGGTAACTTAATCAAAGCACCTATTAATATTACCAATCAGATCGTCCGCAGTAGGATAGAGATGATAGCAAAGATTGTAGCAGACATTCTAGGTATGGACGAAGTGTTTAAAGGTATTGATATATATTTGACAGGTGATGGTATAGCGAATTTTAAGGGAGCAAAGAGCATATTAAAAGATTTCACCGGTCTAAATGTATATGAATATAAAATTCCGTTTGACAATTCAAAAGATAAATTTCAGACAGCAAAGACGGGCTTGGCATCGCTTGCCGAAATAGTTGTGTAAAGGAGTGAATTATGGACTTAACTAGTACAATTTGTGATATCAAGGTTGTGGGCGTCGGTGGTGGCGGAAACAACGCAGTTAATCGTATGGTGGCAGCAGGGATCACTGGTGCTAAGTTTATTGCAGTCAATACAGATAAACAAGATTTGATGATGTCTAATGCAGACGAGATCATTCAAATCGGTCAAAAACTTACTAAAGGTCTCGGGGCAGGTGCAAATCCTGAGATTGGGCGCGCCGCAGCAGAAGAGAGTAAGGAAGATTTGATCAAAATGTTGCAAGGCACGAATCTGCTATTCATCACGACTGGTCTCGGTGGCGGTACGGGTAACGGAGCAGCTCCATATATTGCAAAGCTCGCGCATGACATGGGCATTCTCACTATCGGCGTAGTGACTAAGCCTTTCAAATTTGAAGGTCCTAAGCGTGCAGCAAATGCAGAAAAGGGAATAATGGAGATGAAGGAATATGTCGATTCACTCGTCGTGATCCCGAATGAAAAATTATACACCATTCTTAAAAAAGATGTGCCATTCGTGGATGCCTTTAGGTATGCGGACGATGTATTGCGACAGGCTATCCAGGGTGTCAGTGATCTGATCGCAGTGCCAGGTCTTATAAATTTGGACTTTGCCGATGTGTCCACTATTATGAAAGGGAAAGGTATAGCCCACATGGGTATAGGTAAAGGACGCGGTGCGAACAAGACTATCGAAGCAGTGCGCCAGGCAGTCACTAGTCAGTTGCTAGAGACTAGCATAGAAGGGGCTACGGGTATATTGATCAATATCACAGGTGGCAGAGATTTGACTCTCAGCGAAGTGTATGAAGCTGTGGACCTAGTACGCGATGTGGCAGACAAAGATTGCAATATTATCTTCGGTGCTAAGATCAATAATGATTCTAGTGGAGAGACAGAGATCACTGTCATTGCTACAGGCTTTGAGACATATAATAAGAAAGCAAACGATGACACTGCTCCTCAATTTAAAGACAACAGTGCTGATTTTACTGCTTTTAAAGATTCGTCAGTAGATAAAGTAGAACAGCCTGTCGTAGAGCCAGAAGAAATGGAGCAAGAGCCTAATGATTCAAATACTTCAGATACGGTCGAAGATATATCGTTCAATACTAGACCGATAGTCGATGATGATACTATACCACCATTCTTAAGAAAATTGAGAAGATAAGAGTCTTTACTCTTGTCTTTTTTATATGTATTTCATTGACATAACATTGATGAAAATGATATAATTATAATAATTATTTTATAAAGGAGCACGGATGAAAAAGTCGATGGACCTTACTGTACTTAGTGTGAAATATGGTAGATTAGGGAAGCTAGAAAAGGACGGCTCCCGCGTCACGCATCGTCATAGACCTGGTGAAGAAGATAGAAAGTTTGTCCTATTTGCTAATGGCAAAGTATCTGGTCCATATTCATATGTTAGTGATATTGAGATTAATAATACACGAGTGGTAAAGAGGCTCGCAGAGAGCGGATATAGAGTGCTATTTCCGAATGGTAAAGAGAGTGAGAATTTTGCATACATTTATCCAGCAGAAGCGGACGGCTCGCATATAATAGATATTAATACTGAGTCTGAGCATGGTCAAGCATTGCTTTTCCCAGACGGTAGTCAGAGTGCACTGTATTTTAACATTTCGTTCTTAAATAATGAAGGTTTTCGAAATGTGATTGATTTTTCTAATAGACAATATACTATGGATTGTCTCGGCTTTGAAGGTGTGAGATATACGCAATCAGGGAAAGAAATCTTTGAGTATCTTCAAGGTAAACGCAAGGCGAGTGAGCTAGATCCTAATATTT
The DNA here is from genome assembly GCA_944377465.1 of uncultured Clostridia bacterium. Classification (GTDB taxonomy): domain Bacteria; phylum Bacillota; class Clostridia; order Christensenellales; family UBA1242; genus Onthoplasma. Next base: position 6,138 of record CALWFA010000013.1, on the reverse strand, counting down.
TTTTAGATGAAGAAGTGTGTGATAAGTTGATTAAATTTAGTCCCGCAGCTAAAAGATCGAAGATAAAGCAGATGGTGGCTCAAAAGAGAGCTATTGCACAGCAATACCATGACAGTCGCAGTAATATATTGATAAATACAATGTTAAATAGGTATAATACCGCGGAGCAGGTAGCAGAACCTACTCACATGACTACAAATTAAAACGAACATAGTACAGCTATGTTCGTTTTTATATTAGAAGTTGTATCAGTAATGAAGATAATACAACCAAGCGATAAATAGAGATAAATATAAGAAATTAAAATATTTCATGTTATTGATAAAATTTGTTCATCAACTTTTCAAATAGTGCCACGGCGAAATACATTATAGAAGCAAGCACGCATAGCACGACAGTCGCAGTCATCACAAGGTTTAGATCAAACACTTGACCACCGTATATCAATAGATAACCGAGACCTGCTTTACTTACCAAATATTCACCCATTATTGCACCTATCCAACTCAATCCTACATTGATTTTTAGAGTAGCGACAATGTCTTTTAGTGAATTTGGAAGTATCAACTTGAAAAATATTTGAAACTTATTTGCTCCTAACGAACGAGACAAAGCGATTAATTGCTTGTCACAGTTCGTAAATGAGTTTAGGATATTCATGATCGTCACGATGATCACGATCAGAATACACATGAATATGATAGCTTTACTGCCCGCACCGAACCATATGATAATGATAGGTCCGAGAGCGATCTTTGGTAGCGAATTCAATACGACTAAATACGGCTCTAACACGCGACGCAAGAAGTCGCTATACCACAATATGAATGCCACCAGAAAGCCGATACCCGTAGCTATAGCAAAGCCTATTAAAGTCTCACTAAGAGTAATACGCGAATGGTATAATAATTCTCCGTTCTTATATAATTCCCCGATAGTCTCTGCTATTCTGGACGGGCTAGAGAAGAAGAACGAACTAATTATTTCATATTTTGTCAGTAATTCCCATGCTAGCAGTAAAATGACTAGAATTGATATTTGAGATACCAATATTAATACTTTTTTTGTCCTGTACTTTTTTAGATAATCATAATGTGATTTACTAAACTTCATTATTTTTTTCATTTTGTATTTCCTGCCAAATGATATCGAATAATTCTTTTGCTTTATCCGTTTTTCTGCGCTCAAATGGAGCCATATCGACACTAAAATTCGTCTTATGAATGGCTTTGATCTTGCCTGGCCTTGCGGACAGGACGATGATTCTATCAGACATACTGATCGCTTCTTGAATGTCGTGAGTGACCAATATGGCGGTCTTTTTTTCGCTCTTGATTATCTCAAATATATGATCACATAGCTCCAGTCTAGTCTGATAGTCTAGTGCGCTAAAAGGTTCATCTAAGAGCAATAATTCAGGCTTTAGAGCGAGAGTGCGTATCAGTGCTACGCGCTGTCGCATTCCGCCACTTAATTCACTCGGGTGCTTTTTCAGGAAATCACCGATTCCATATTTTTTTGCTAAATCGAGCGCATATTTTTTTCTTTCATTTGTCTTTTGTCTTTTGATTTCTAATCCAAAATATATATTTTTTTCTATAGTTCGCCAAGGTAGTAGATTATCACGCTGAAACATATATCCAGTAAGATTATCTTTAGGACTAGGTGACTTGCCTGCCACTTTTATATCTCCAGAAGTGGGACGCATTAGCCCAGAGATGAGGGATAGGATAGTGGTTTTGCCACAGCCGGAGGGTCCCACGATAGAGACGAATTCTTGATTGTCTATCTCGAGATTGATATCGTCGAGCGCATGAGTCTCAGAATCAACACTCTGATATATCAGATTTAGATGCTTTATTTCTACTAATTTATCCATTATTCAAGACTTTTGTAGCAAAACTAGTATTTACAGCATCATTCCAGTCCACTCTGGCTTTCAATTCACCAGCATTGTCGAGAATGTCTAGCATATTGTTCCATGAGCTTTCTTTTAGTACAAAGTTATCTGCATATGCACCTATTCTGATATAGTTCTTTACAGAAGCTAAAATTAAATCGTCATCTGTAGTGCTGAAAGAAGGCTTTAAAGATGCTACTATTTGCTCATCGTTTGCGCCGATCAGATAATCATATCCTTTCTTTAGTGCACGCATGAATTTATCTAATTTGTCACCATTGTTATTCAAATAGTCATTTGTGGCAGTGAATACAGTGTAAGGGATATCGCTTACTTCATCACCGAGAGCGGCTACTATATATCCTGTTCCGTCGAATTCACATTGGCTAGCGACAGGGTCAAACATTGTGCAATAATCACCTGTGCCAGCGATAAAAGATGAAGATGTTAGATTAAACGCAATAGAAGTATCTAGTATCGTATCCACATTTTCTCCCAATTCATCACCCGGCTTTAGACCATGTTGCTCGAGGATATATTTTAATGTCATAGCTGGCATTCCGCCTTTTCTGCCACCGATTATGTGCTTTCCGCGCAAGTTATCCCACGAGAAAGAATCTCCCTCGTCCGTGCGACCTACTAGGAAAGAACCATCGCAAGCAGTTAGCTGTGCAAATATGATAGGAGCATTAGTCATGCCATTATTTCGTACATAGACTACTGACTCTGGTCCCATTAGACCGATATCTGCACTATTCGATATCAGTGAGCTCATCACCGTATCACTACCGCCAGCATTAGTCAGCTCAATTTCTAGTCCTTCGTCTTCAAAATAACCATTATTAATGGCTACATAGAGCGGAGCATAGAATATTGAATGAGTGACTTCGCTTAAGCGTATTTTGTTGTCTTCTTTTTTTCCACACCCAGTGAGAAATATTGAGAATATGCCGACGAAAACAACTAATAAAACAGCAATTTTTTTCATTCATTCTCCTTTAAAGGAAGTTTTATAGTGGTTTAATCCTTCCATAATTCATTGTATGAAATTGTGATTAAATTGTTAAAATAGTAAAAATGTTGGCAAAATCATTGCAAAATCAGTTGTAAAAATAGTATGATTTTGCTAAAATAATCAAGATACTGAGGTGTATATGACTAGAAATGATATTTTTTATAAGATTTTATTCGCAATAGCTATAGCATTGCTTCCAATGACTATATTTGCATATCTCTATCTTCCTGAGTGGGCGATTAGCCTATTTATTGCAGGTATTCTACTTTGCAAGATCTGGATAGAGTTGTTTAGAGACAAGGCGAGCTTTCAACATACGATTATAGACTCGATCGCGAGCATACTTATATTCAGCACATTGCTCATTACCTTTGCAGTAGTGGACTATATCAATCTAGCATTGGCGATCGTCGTTGTCGTATTGATTGTGGCTATGAATGTATTTAAAATAGTATATTTTAAGAAGAACATGCCTGAGTTTATCGACGCGGTAGACTATTGTCATATGCTCTTTGAGATACTTACTTTGATCGCGCTCGCGTTCGTAGCATATTTTGATTTGATCACAAATATTGGACTATTTGCATTGCTGTTGACTGCTATAGTATCAGTATTTTATAAGATTTACTATACATTCAAATATGCTAAGACTGCTAATACTGTAAAATTTCGTCATAAAAAATAAATCACTATTGACAAATTATGATTTATGTGATAAAATGTGGTCAGGAGAAGGTTATGAGTACAATTTTGTCTTTTGAGAATCCAATGGAATTTTTATTGAGATATACCGTCATTACGGGTGTGATCATTGCTATAATAGGTGCTGCTATTTGTATGATGGCAAAGCGTATCACCATGGCGAAGAGAAAGCAAGATGAGATTAGCAAGAATGATAGAATGTATGTAGGATTGATGATCGCAGGTTTGGCACTGATATTAGTAGGTATCATATTCATTGCTTTGCCAGTAGATGCTACTTTCTATCATGCGGAGACATTGTAAAATTTATCTTCAAGAAAAAACGAACATTTCTGTTCGTTTTTTTAAATCCATCTTCCATTGCATCGCTGACATCTACAGCAAGAGATATTTCTACAGCAGGTGATAGCTTGCAAAGGGAAAGCTAGATTGGATATTCTGACGCAGTCACAACAACCTATTCTAAAATAAAAGTAAAACATATTTTCTCCTTTTTTGTTGTGTCTACTGCATTTTATGATGAATATTATAAATTTGTTAGCCCGAGCAAATTGTCCCAAAATATGTCAAAATTTTTAAGTGTAAAAAAATTCTTTCTGCATATTATACAATAGGAGTAAATATGAGAGAGATAGCCCTTGCTGTAAAGGTAGGGAACGAGAATATTATTGATTTTTTGCATGCTAGTCTTCAGTCGAAGATAGACTTTTGCAAGGCGATAGTCACGCGATATAATGACAACAACTTTTGCTATCTCTTATTTGCCTGTGATGAAAAGTTTGTAGATGCTTGTGAGACTATTTTGAGAGAGACGATAGTCGATTATATTGAGTCCGTCTACAAGACTAGCTATCTAAAAACTAAGATAAAAAATCCGCTCTGTGACACGCTTGCTTTCAATGCGTACATAAAGGTATTATCCTTATTCGACAAGTCGACTGACGAATCTGCGTTAAAGAAAATTATAATTTTAAATCAGACATTCTTTATAGATAGCTTTTTAGAGTTTCGCTTGAACCCATTGAAATTGCATTGGGACAATCTTGCAGAACTCAGCAGTGACAATCTAGTCCTTTTTAATTCAGGCACCTTCATCGATGTGATCAGATTTTTGATAAACACGATGGACAATCTAGTATATAAAGTGAAAGTGATATGTAAAAACAATGCTTATAGCGTATATAATATGAAGACGAAAAATGAAAAGATACAAAAAATAGCCGAGTGCAAAAATTCTCTAGAATTGATTACAAATGTATTAAATTCATGTCCAAGCTATATTGATATATATACAAAAGATGATGAGAGTAATGAAGCTGTCAGTTTTTTAAGCAATGTGTTTGCAAATAGGCTAAAAATCTTTCTAAAGACCTAAATTAAACGCTTGACTAAATCCATAAATGGTGATAAGATACTAGTATCTGAATAGACTATTGATTAGACAAGTAGGTCATCGGTCAATTTTTACAGAGAGTGTCTGTAGGCTGAGATTGACACAAAACACCGTTGATTGAAACCACTAATTAGGTCACAGTGATTATTCAAAATGAGAGGGCAGTGATGCCAATTTGGGTGGAACCGCGGTAAATATCGTCCCATGTGAGTGTGGGATTTTTTATTTTTTGGAGGTAAATATGAGTAACGAAGAAAAGCAAATGATGTATCGACACAGCATGAGTCATGTATTAGCAAAGGCTATTAAATCACTTTATCCTAATGTGAAGCTTGCTATCGGTCCTGCGATAGAAAATGGATTTTACTATGATTTTGACAATCTAGCCCTTTCTCAAGACGACTTTGCAAAGATCGAAGACAAGATGCGAGAGATCATAAATAGCAATGCAGATTTCATACGAAAGGAAGTCAGTAAGAGCGAAGCGTTGGAGATGTTTGTAGATGAGCCGTATAAGACAGAGCTTATCAACGAGCTCCCTTCCGATGAGACTATCACAGTGTATTATACTGGTGAAGATTTTTACGATCTATGCCGTGGTCCGCATGTCGAGAATACGAAATTTTTACGCGGGTTTTCGTATAAGATCAATAGGGTAAATGGCGCATACTGGCGAGGCAGTGAGAAAAATAAGATGCTCACTCGTATCTATGTGTACGGATTTTTAAATAAAGACGATTTAAAAGAATGTTTGCGTTTAGAAGAAGAGGCGAAAGAGCGCGATCACAGAAAGATAGGTAAAGATCTAGGTGTATATATGACGAGTGAATTGGTAGGTAAGGGTCTACCAATGTGGCTACCAAAAGGTTTTATATTGCGTAGGACTTTGAGTGATTACATTATGGACAAAGAGATAAAGCTCGGCTATCAGCATGTGATGACTCCATCTCTAGGCAATATCAATCTATATAAGACCTCTGGACATTGGGAACACTATCAAGAGGATATGTTTCCAGTCATGGAGCGAGATGACGAAGCGTATGTCCTGCGTCCAATGAATTGTCCACACCATATGGTGATATATAAGAGTTTCATGCATTCATATCGAGATCTCCCATTGCGTCTAGC
>CALWFA010000012.1 GCA_944377465.1 uncultured Clostridia bacterium | reverse complement strand
AATATCGTATTGATAATATATATCTATTCCAAATAAAGCTGAAAAGACTACTATAATATATCATTAATAAAATGAATTGTCAATCTTTTATCGTCAAATAGTGAGATAATTGTGAGAAGATCTTGCTTTTATATAAATCGAATGGTAAAATATAGCAGTGACAATATTCTTATTAGCTATCTTATTTTTAATTATGATAAATATAGGGGATAAGGTTAATAGTGAAAACCTTATAGTTTTCTACATAGTCATAGCAGTGCAGATATCGATATTTTGTCTAATCATAAGATTATTGGCGTCGAGACGAAAATTTAGCATAATCATAGCGATAGGATACCTTATACCAACGCTAATATTATCTGTGCCAAACATTAGGCTGTTTACTCATATCGAGACATGCGCGGGAGACATATCAGATTCAAATCTTGTGATTCATGCGGGCGGAAGATATGTGGGCTACGAATATCTACATGCACAAGAATCGCTGACTGACTATCTAGATCAAGGATATGATCGGATAGAATTAGATTTCTTGCTGACAGCGGATGGCAAAGTCGTATGTACGCATATGTGGGAGTATATAGATGGCTATGATATGGAAAATAGACCGACTATCGATGAGTTTGCCAAGTCGCAGATCTTAGGAGAATATCATCCTATCACTTTTAAGTGGCTAATCTCAACACTAAAAGAATATCCAGATGCAAAAATCATAGTAGATACAAAAGATGACATGCCAGCCTTGCTGGAGAAAATGGTAGCGGGCGTAAGTAAGAGCGACTTTGATATATTTGATAGGTTTATAGTGTATGTATTTAGCTATGAAGACTATCTTGAAATAATGTCAAAAGATTATCCATTTAGTGAATATTGGTTCGCAAATTATAAAATTAATTATTCAGCCAGCGAGATATCGCGATATTTTGACGGAGCGGAAGAGATATCCACATATTGTCTACAATACAACACATGGTTTGACTTCATTCGCTCGGGCAATGAGTTAAATAAAGATATTGCTATCCACACAATACGCAATGTCGATTTTGTTAAGTTTGCATATTTGCGCGGTGTAAAGTACTTTTTGGTAGATTCAAATATTCTTTGATAAAACACAAGAAGCATGATTATTATAATGGGTAGAACAAGGTATAAGATATATATGTATTTTTATACGCTTTGCGAAAATGGAAAGTGAAAAATATAGTAGAAATTAGACATTCTAAATATTAGCGAGTATGTGAAATGAAAGAGTAGATAATTCTATATCATAGGTGAATTAAATTATTAAATGTACAATAATTTCTCCACACAAAAAATACAAATGCAAGCAAAAGAATGGTATTGAAATATCATTATCAAGCAAAAACTAACACAATATTTATAATAAATAGGATCAGCTATTGATCAGCAAATTTATTGATTTTGTTAATTGATTTGTGCTATATTTGATAAAACAAAGAAGGGAAAATGACATTTTTTGAAGAAATCATAAAGTTGAAATATATTTTGAGGAAAGGTTGGCTTATCGGTGGCGTAGGCGAGCAGGATAATAAAAGTGTCAGAATAGAAAGCGACGCTGAGCATACTTATTCAATGGCGCTATTGGCGCTGGAAATCATGAATAAAAAGCACCTAAATCTCGATCAGGCAAAAGTGCTAAAGATGATCGTCTATCATGAACTGTGCGAGATAGACTATGGAGATCATGTCCCAATGGAGCAGATTCCAAAAGAGGTCAAGTATCAAAACGAGAAAAAGGATATCTCTCGAATCACGACCGAGCATCAGATGCCAGAGATCGTAGAGCTGTGGGAGGAATTTGAAGCAAACAAAACTCCCGAAGCGGTATTTGTAAAGAAAATAGACAAACTAGACGCTTTATTACAAAGCAAGTATTATTCTGAACTATTAAATAAGCCCGAGATCTATGAATCATTTATCGTAAACAATCGAGCGGTGTATGATGAGTTTATTGACGAATTCGGCAATTATATTTAGTGATATCTTTAGTCTATAAACTGAAAGCTATGAATAAAAAGTTATATAGATAAATCAACAGAGCAAAGCCCTCGGAAAATCTCGTAGATAACGGGTAATGTATAATATAGGTTTTTGCTTGTTTTGTGTGTTTGTAAATTACAGTCTTGGGCTAGAAAAATAAAAAATGCGGTAAATAACCCCATAGGAGTGAATCAAATTCGTAGGTTACCGCATTGAAGAAAATATAAAAATTGATGAAAATATTAAACTATATCGAGATTATAGATATGTGCAACTGAGCAATGTCACGATTTTGTGCTCGCCGAAAGTTTTTGATGAATTATTTTCGCTTAAAACTAAATTTTAGGTTGTGCTCTATCAATAGCTCCTTGATCTTTTCGTCTGAGTCGACCAAGTAGCTGATACTCTGACCTTCTATGATATTCGTGATGATACGCGCTACAAACTCTAGACAGTCGACGACACCTATCCATGGCTTACCTTTATATTCTACAGGCATATAGGATAGGTTAGTGGTGTAGACTTTTTTGATAATACCTGCCTTGTATGCTTGCTCGAATTTCTCAATGCCATCTGTAAAGAATGAGAAAGTGGCAACGATATAAGCACCCAGAGCACCGCGTTTTTTCATCTCGGTCGCGACATCTATCACTGAGCCACCTGAAGCGATCATATCGTCTACTATCAATATATATTTATCCTTCACATCTCTGCCTAGATATTCATGCTGGACTACGGGATTCTTCCCATTCACGATCTTTGTATAATCGCGCCTTTTATAAAACATACCCACATCTAGACCAAGCATATTGGCATATTTGATCGCGCGTTGCATAGCGCCAGTATCTGGACTGATGACGACCATATTGTCTTTATCAATTCTAAAATCTTCTTTCTTTAGCAGCGTCTTCATGACTTGATAGTTAGGGAAAAACGAGTCAAAACTCATCTTTGATACTGCATTTTGAATATTGATGTCATGCGCATCGAATGTAAGCACGCTATCTACACCCAGTCTCTCGAGCTCCTGCAGTGCCATAGCACAGTCTAGAGACTCGCGCATTAGACGCCTGTGCTGACGAGATTCATAGAGTAGTGGCATTACGACGATGATCTTCTTCGCCTTACCTGCGATAGCTGAGATAGTACGCTTGATATCTACGAAATGTTCGTCTGGACTCATGTGATTTGTGTGTCCGTACATTTCATATGTCTCACCATAGTTTGAGACATCGCTGATGATGAAGACGATCTTGTTTCGTACACTTTCTCCTAATATGACTTTCCCTTCACCATTGGAAAATCGCACATTTTTTGCGTAAATAATGTTTGGGTCATCGGTCTTGAAATTTTCTTTTATATATTCGCCGATGATTTTGCCACGGTCTTTGAAGTTGTTCATGATGATGATTTTGAATTGATTGTCCATATTTTCTCCTATGTATATTCTATCAAATTCTACAAAATTTTTCAATAAAAACATATATATTTTACCAGGATAATTGTTTTTTATTTTCACGATTTTTTAATACAATGAATCGAATTTATTTTGAAAAACTAAATAGATATGACATAATATATATGGTGATAGTATGGGAAAATATTATAAGCATTATAATTATTATGATCTAAAAGATAGCGAGACAGTGGGGGAATTCTCTAGACTGACCATACTTGACAATTTCAAGACCTTTCAGCAAAGGAAGAATAATACCTGTGCTCCATGCTGTGCGATCATGATGCTAAATTATCTAGGAGACTATAGATGCACAGATAAGGATGAGATGCGGGTGGCGAGGATGATGAAGACGCGTGCTTATCCGTATGGTACAGATCTAAAAAATGTGGTAGACTTCTTTCATCAGATGTCGGACGATGAGTATAAATACACATGCATATCATCTATCGAATACAAAAGAGATAAAAATGGGCTATGCTTTTCCACTTTTAAACGGTTTAAAAATTTTATTTTAGATAATCTGAAGAGTGGCTATCCGATATTGGTCGAGAATGTAGATTATGGTGGACACTATAAGATCATCATCGGATACGACTGCGTGAGTGAAAATGCGGAAGAAGACATGCTGATATTCGTAGATCCGTCAGATCTTAATGATGGACTAAATGATGGATATACCACATTCCCTGCAGAGAGATTTTTCTATATGTGGTTTGATGATCATTGTCTATCAGAGGAACATAGGCGTCAGCCTTTTGTGATATAAAAAAAGGATAGAGACTAAAGGATATTGCCTTTAGTTTTTTAATCATAATACATTTATCTTTGAGCTAATATGTGTTTTATAATTAGATTTAATTTATAATAAAAACAATCGCGTGAAAAAGTTGTAATATTCGACAGAATTTGATACAATAATAGAAAGGATAAATTATGGGATCAATATATAGATATTATAAAGAGCGATTAATAGAGATCAGCGGTAAGAATCGTAGTCTGTACGCAAAGAGTATTAGCAAAAAGTACGCCTACGATATCGGAGAAGTGATTGGAACGGATAGAGATGAGTTTCAAGAATTTTTGACATTCTTATGGAAGGGCAAGCGTACGGGATATTCTCTGATCAATAAAAATATGAAAGATAGATTGTTTAAGAATTTCAATCTAGAAGGCAGGATCAAGTCACAGTTTAAGCCCATCGACGAAATGTCTCCAGAAGATAAGCGAGACGAGAATCTGCGCCGTGAGCGACTGAGACGAGAAGAGGGCAAAAAGATCATCTCTTCTCAAGTGACCGCACTGAAGAATTTGAAGCGTGAGATAGATGAGTTTGCTAAAGAGACTGGTAGATATGAGCTATTCATCGGCTATCCATTTGTCACTGGAGTGCTAAATAGAGACATCACGGTCAAAGCACCGCTCATACTATTTCCTGTCACGATCAATATAGAGAACGATACGACTGTCAGCATAGAAGCGAAGTCGGATGAATTAGTGCAGTTTAATAAAGTGCTGATGCTCGCATATGCAAAGGAGCATAGGCTCAAAGCTGACGGCATGATGCTAGAGTTTGATAACCTTATGGATTATCGAATCAGGACAGTGAAGGACGCTGTAGATTATTTGGCGAATTTTGGCTATAAATTTGATATAAAAGAAAACTTCAATAATACATATCGTCTGACTAAATTCAATGATATTCCAGAGCCTACTTCTATGGGAGATCTAAAGATAGTCAATACTTGCGTGATAGGTCGATTCCCACTAGCAAACTCTATTTATAACGATTATTCTGTGCTGGAGAAGAAACATCTCACTTCGTCTGCTATTAGAGAGCTACTGGAGGCAAAGACTGCAAAGAAAAAGAAGAAATATGATACCAGTGTATATACGATAAATGATCTAGATTTTGCGCAAGAAAATGCTATCAATAAATTAAACGAATATGGCAATCTAGTCATCTATGGACCGCCAGGTACGGGTAAATCACAGACTATTGTGAATATCATATCTGACGCCTTGTGCAAGAATAAGCGAGTATTGGTAGTATCGCAGAAAAAGGCTGCCCTAGAGGTTGTATACAACCGTCTGAACAAACTAAATGCAAAATGTATGTTTATCACAGACGCAGAGAAAAATAAGGTAGAGTTTTACGAGCGATGCGCTCAAATGCATCAAGCGGTCATGTCGTCAGCTGTAGATACGAGTGTGGACACCGATTTTGATGCTGTAGAGAGTAATATTCGATCGGAAGTCGCAGAGTTGCAAAGCATATCGGACGCTTTGTTTACAAAGACGCCGTTTGGACTGAGCTTGCAGGAGATGTACACGAATTCTGCCCGTATAGGCAAGAATAGTAATGATTATGTCCTATATAAATTGATGATCAAGAATAAAAATCTAATGGCGATGAACTATCCAGAATTATACTCCACACTGCGCGTCATCAAGGAAAAGAACAAGGCAAATTTATACTATCGTTACATTGAGCTAAAGAAGACTAATCCACTCGTAGATCATATCAAGCCTAAAGTAGAGATCCATGTCATAAATCAGATGAAGACATATCTAAAAGAGTTGATCCAGAAAAATATAGTGCCTTTTGACACCGCGAAGCATAGACACACTAGACAGTTATTAATATATATGCTCGAAAACGGCGTAGAGAATGTCGAAGATATGCAGCCACTAGTCGATATGATCTCAAAGACTGAAAATAAGAAACTTCACTCCTCGCTGAAATGGTCCAAGATCTTCTTCCCGCTCTATCCTTTCACAAAGAAAAAAGTGAAAGAAAAGGACGAAGATATCAAGCTAGAGTTTGAGCGAACGCTCGAGGATATCAAAGATTATCTTAGCGAATATTCGCTATTAAACAAGGTGCTAGACAAGAATGGCTATCTGATGACTATTGACAATATCATTAATGGCAATACGATATATCTGAAACTTTTACTAAATGCACTCAATGATTATATAGAGATCAGAGATGTGAATCTAGCGCTGATCGGACTGACTGACGCTGAGCGAATTATACTAAACTTTGCGTATGAGAATTCAAAGAGTGCTAGACAGTATCAGGATATTATCGACAAACTATTAGAGATTCGTATATATCATGAGACTATCAAATATGAAGAGCTACAAAAAGATAAACTATCAAAAATCATCAACTTTGAAAATATACGAAATCGTATCCTATCACTAAAGAAGGATGAAAAGCAGATCAGCATGAATATCTGTCTAAATCAGTTTAGAGACGAGTATGTAGATTACTTTAATAATAGCGAAGAAAACAAAAATTATCTATACCAGATCACGAAGCAACAAAACCTATTGCCTATCAGAAAGACAATGGATCTATATAATGACTTTTTGCTAAAATTGTTCCCGTGCTGGCTATTGTCACCTGAGAGCGTATCTACGATATTCCCGCTTAAGAAAGAGATGTTTGACATCATATTGTTTGATGAAGCGAGTCAGGTATTTATAGAGAACACTATTCCTACTATCTATCGTGGCAAGAGTATCGTGGTGGCGGGTGACTCAAAGCAATTACGCCCGACAGCGACATTCGTGAAGCGATATTTAGGTAATGATTCTGACGAAGGACTGGATCTAGCGACACAAGCTGCTCTCGAGGTAGAGAGCCTATTAGATCTTGCTACTTCACGCTTTGCTAGTACGAATCTGACATATCATTATAGAAGTAAGAATGAAGAATTGATCAATTTCTCAAACTATGCCTTTTATGATGGCAAATTACAGATTGCACCAAATATTTCAAAAAATGTGGGCAATAAGCCTATTGAGCGCATTAAGGTCAATGGTAGATGGCTGTCTAGGAAAAATCAGGAAGAGGCGAATGCTATTGTTACATTGCTAAAAAAATTGATTAAAAACAAGCGAAATAAATCATCTATCGGTATTATTACCTTCAATACAGAGCAAGAAAACGCCATCGAAGATGCTATCGACGCCGAGTGTCAGAAAGATTCTGCATTCAGAGATGCGTATATCAAAGAGCAAAATAGAAAAGTCAATAATGAAGATTGCTCTATATTTATTAAAAACCTTGAGAATGTGCAGGGTGATGAGCGCGATATTATAATATTTAGTATTGGCTATGCGCGCAATGAGTATGGCAAAGTAGTGGCTCACTTTGGTCCTCTCTCAGTAGAAGGTGGAGAGAATAGGCTCAATGTTGCCATTACGCGTGCGAAAGAGAAAATATATGTAGTGACTAGCATTGAGCCAGAAGAATTGATCGTAGAGGGTAGCAAAAATGCTGGACCAAAGATATTCAAGAGCTATCTAAAATATGTGCGTGCCGTATCAAATAAGAAAAATAAAGAAGCTAGCTTCATATTAGATAGTTTCCGTCCGAATATGAACGCACAAAAGAATGATATGATCAATAATTCTTTTGAAAACGATATAAAGAATGAATTGACCAAACTTGGCTACACTGTGGAGACGAATCTAGGCAACACGGACTATAAACTGTCACTCGCAGTGTATGACAAGAAGCTTGATAGATACCTATTAGGTATAGAATGCGATTATTCTGCATTTAATAGCAGTGATTCTATCATGGAGCGTGATGTGTATAGAAATAAATTCTTGTCTTCGCGCGGTTGGACTATTCTGCGCGTGTGGAGTAGGGACTGGTGGCTAAATAAGAATAAGGTCATCAATAATATCGTAAAGGCTATAAACGACATCAAAAAGAAATTCTCTCCAGTAAAAAGCGAGGGATAAGATAGATCTTTGATAGATTTAGTTCGGTTGAGACGGTTTTATATAATATAGATCCATAGACAAACCTATGGATCTTTTTAATATTAAGCGTTAAAATGTTGCTTTAGTATATCCTTTTTATTCACTTTTTCTATCAGCTTAAAATATAATAAAATAGGGAGAAAACATATATGAAAGACTGTGAATGTGAAAAGAATCCTTCAGTAAAAATAGATGTAAATGACACTGCAATCTGTAGCATTTGCTATGAGAAGTGTGAGAATGATAAAAAGGTGATACTTGAGCCTCAGAATTTGTCTAGCGTAGGTCGTTTTTTAACAGTATGTACTACTATTAAAAATGTTTGTCCTAATAAGCAAATAGCTATTGGTATCAAAATATACGAAACTACTAACGGACGAAGGGTGATCAAAGGTCACAAGATGTTTGCTGTCCAGCACAATGAAAAGGGTTGCGCTGACATTACACTCAATAATATTCATTTTGTCCTTCCAGAAGAGATCGCAGAGACTTGTGATAAAACAAATATCTGTAGTCGTAGGACATTTGACATTGAGACGACATCACACTATATAGATCTGACTGAAGCAAATTAAGCATAAAAGGAATAGCAATATAACTATTCCTTTTTTAATTGCGATTTCCTTATGTGAAAGAAAAAAATAAATATGTATAAAATCTAAAATCTGATATAAAAATCCTATTATAGAAAAATAATATATAGAAAAATAATATATAGAAAAAATAAACACAATAAAATATTAAAAAAAATATTAAATACACAATAAAATCAGCAAAAAATATTAAAATATAAAAAATATTATTATAAAATCATAAAAAACATTGATTTTTATATCAATTTTTAAATTTTTAAAAAGACTTATCGATCCGATAAGCCTTTTTGATAAGTTTTACAATTAATTTTAAATAAGGGAATTATATCTTTATTTTTGATTTGTCTATCGTGGTGTATTCTAATTTTTTATTATAGGTAGATTCGTAGCATTCTTTCCAGCGGGTGTAGTTTTCTTTTCGCATATATTCAGTATTTGCCTTTTTATCTAGGTTAGACTGTGGATAGATAGGCTTTAGAATGTGGATAGTATAATAATAAAATTCTATTCCTTCATCGACTATACAACTCGGGCGGAAAGTGATGAATAGTGGGATGATTGGCACATTGTGTTTGCTCGCATAGTGGAAAGCTCCGTCCTTTAGCGGTCTAGGTTTTTTGTAGTCGCGCCACATTGCCTGCTCAGGATAGATGAGTATTTTCTTTCCTTTATTTAGATAGTATTCGATAGCTTCATTGAATTTTCTCATTACACTCAGCTTCCCGGATAGTGGTAGATATCCTGTATATCTAGCAGTGTCACCCATTTTACCTTTCCAGTTATTGAAATCAGATGCTACGAACATTATATTTATACCTACCGCTTTACGCACAGCAAAGGAATCGTATTTACTGATATGATTGCAGGTGATAATTGCGGATTTGATGCCTTTTAGATTTTCTTTTCCGACGATCTCTAGCTTGAAAAGTTTACAAATTTTATTGGTATATATTCGCATGCCAGTAGAGTAGATAGCCTTTTTTATACCGTTGATGAATCCTTTCTTAATATACGGAAAATCTTCAGTCACAGGTAGCGTCCCTTCATAACTATTTTCATTCACATCAGTGTTGAAATTTCCCTCACGCTCAAATTTTTCCTGCGTGGCGAGATACTCTTTCATCTCGTTTGGGTCTTCTTTTAATATGTTTATATTTAGCATTTTCTATCCTTTTTTAAAACCTGTCTTATGATTTTTATATTGATTTTGTTTCAAAATATTTTTGCTATCAATTATATTTATAAATGAAATTTTTTATTTATTTTATATTTTTGAGCTTAATTTTAATTATTTTTCACTAATTATCTCAATATTTAAAAATTTTTATTGTTTAATTAGTCAAATTAATTAAATATTATTTTTATTTATTTTCATCTTATTAATTTGATTTGCAATTAATTTAATGAATTTTAAGAATGAATTTTAAATCAATTTTCTAAAGAATTTCTAATTATAATTAATCAATTTTTTAAATTAAATATAATCAGTCAGTCTTTCATCGACGGATTAATTTTTTGATTCTTCTTTTAGCTTTTTATACTCTTCATAGATGTCATCATATTGATGCCATTTATATTTATTGTGCACCTCATCAATCTGCCAAGGCTTCACATTTTGAGTGTGGAAGAATGGTAGCCATTTGATGCGCTTGCTGAAATGCTGAATGACGGTGTCCGGTCGTAGATTGCCCTGCTCGTTAAATCTCCTAGGTAGATACAGACATTTGGTGACACATTTATTTAGAGCAGATTGATCTGGGAAGCTCATCTTTTTCTCGAGACACATAGTCTTCACTCGCTCGAATAGATTAGTCTCTTTGATCATGTCCATATTCATAAGGAGCATGCCAGCATTGAAATATTTTCTATTGATGAAAATGTGCCCGTACCTATCTAGTACGACACCCAGCTCGTGCTGACTGATATCTATATCGAATAGCTCCTTGATATCTCCATTGAGCATCATGTCGGTGTCCAGATAGATTATCTTGTTAGGTATTTCCTCGATCTTATCCGCAAATAGTCTCAAGAAAGTATACGGCGTGTACACGCTGAGCTTATTTTGTGAGTTTATGATCCAGTCGTTGAATTCTCTTCCTAGCATGATGAGTTTCACTTGGCTATTCGGATTTTTCTTCTTCACGATAGCGTCGAGATACGCACGGTTCTCTTCTGTGATCGGGCGATAATGTTCATTGAGCTCTGTCACATCAGCGGTCAAAATGTAGACATTCAGCTGTTCGTTCGTGTGCTTTGTCATCGACATGAGACAGAGTAGCATTCCGTCGAATACTTTATAATTTCCACCAAATAATATATTTACCATAATTTTCTCCTTTTATATTGGTTAGCGTGATTTGTTTTTTTGATGCAAAGTCTTTATTTTACATCATTTCACAAGGTTTGTTTTTGTACAGTTTTCCATATTTATTTTCGGCTTTACAATATTTGTGTTGCTTAGCGTCGAAATTTTTGACTTTTATTATACTTTCTGCCTTTTTTTGATTAGGATCGGCTTTATTTTAAATAGTTTCATCTAGGACCAAAACTTTATCCTTTGCTACTAAATGCGACTATTTCGTATTTTCAGTATCGGAGGCTATAGGTTTGTCCACTTTTATATAGGTCAAATATTCATAGTTGCTGAGCTTTGCTCGCTCGCACATCTGCTGGTATATTCGGTCACGCAGATCTTGCTGAGCTTGTTTTTTGTCTAAATTTTTGTCCACATAGAAGGGTCCGTCGACATAGATCACCATTTTGGGCTTTTTCCCTTCTTTTCTTAGCTGATAAGTGGTCGTAAATGTATACACTGGCTTATCAAAATTGATAGGATATCTAAACGACCGCGCGTCAAAAGGTCTGATCTTAGTGTAATATGGCCACAGGTGAGCCTCGGGATAGATGAGTATAGGATTGTCCTTCTCTAGAGTGTGCTCTATCGCGTGATTAAAGTTTTTAACTGCGCCCAGCGTGTCAGGTAGAGGCAATGCTCCCCACATTCGCGTGAATCTTCCCCATACGGGCATAGATACATTGTCGGGGTTGACCACTAGGTGTGGCTTTTTAGGGAAGCATATGAGAGTAGGGCTGAAGCCGTCTGAGAATTGATCCGTGTGATTGGCGTAGATGAAGTATCCGCCCTTCTTGTGCTTTTTCAGCACCTTTCGATTGACAAACTTGATCCGCCGAAATAATTTCGTATACACGAAGTCTATAGGAGTGGCGATCAGTCGATAGGTGATAAACGACCAGAGCTTGTAAAAAATATTCTTATGTATGTATTTATAATTATCGTCTATTTTTATGGCTTTGATTTTAAAATCAATGATCTCGTCCTTATTTTCATCCTGATAATAGACCTTTTGCTTGTATTTCATCTCTTTCCTTTTTTCAATTATCTATGAAAAGAAAATTTTTGTCAAGTTTTTTCTCTCTGTAATCAAATTTTTAGATAAATTCATAAAATTACGACATTTTTACGATAATTTTATGAGATTTTATCATATTTACCTGTGAAAGTTGAATAAAAATGGTATTATAAACGAAGAAAAAGGAGAGGATATGAAAGGATTCGTGAAGTGGATGGACAATGCACCTTTGTGGTTAAAGATCGTGTTTGCTTTGCCTGTGCTGGACATTGTCTGGGCTGTTTATCGTATAGTGAAGGGCGCTGCGTATGGTAAGCTCTCACTCATCATAGGTGGTATCCTATGGATCATTCTCGGCTGGATTATTCTGTGGATCATCGATATAGTATGTATCTGCATTTGGCGCGATCCGAAAGTGCTCGCATAGGGAAAGGACATTAGGATATAGAAGCACACTTTAGGTGTGCTTTTTTGTTTTATACTTTAAAGGTCATGACTTTCTCTTTTATTTACCTTGCGAGCTTTTGCCTAAATATGAGACGATCTTTCTATATTCTAATATATAAGGATATTTATAATAGATATGAGACCAATAAATGCGAGACAATGTTTCTATTTATGAGGCAATGATTTCGATATAAGATACATAATGATCATTAGATTCTCGATCTAATAGTCGTAAAAAATAATAAAAAATTTTTATAAAAAATTATGGAAAATATTTTGTTTTTTTGTCAAAATAGTGTAGACTATCTTTATAAGCAATGTTTTTATTCGGCTAAAAATAGATTGGGGGAAATATGTCAGATAAAAAGAAAAAGCAAATTAAGATTAGTTTGATATCTTGTTTGGCTGTGCTGATGGTGGCATTGATCACTTTCACTACGCTGGGCATCATATTTTCTAATCGAAAGAAGGCTCCAGGTGAGACGGTGGTGAATCCGCTCGAGTGGTCTGTCGACGAATGGGACGGAGAGAGTGAGGACGACCTTCACTGGTTTTCTGGAGACGAGTATGCCAATCGTGGTGAGAAGTCATACACTATCGACTCGGTAGCGTCGTTCATCTATTTCGTCAATGTCACGAACGATGCGACTCTAGCGCGAGAGTATGATTATTTCAAGGACTACACCGTATATCTAAACACCAATCTAAATCTAAACGGTCATGCCATGAAGTCTATCGGCATGAAGGTGGACACAGGTGACTCGGTCATCTCTACCTTCCAGGGTACTTTCGATGGCTCGTATTATACTATACATAATGCCACTATCGACGGCGCAGGTCTATTCGGCTATGTAGAGAACGCTACTATCAAGAATGTCGGCTTATACAATGCCACTATCGACAGTGCAGACGACTATGTAGGCGGTATCGTAGGCTATGCTATCAATACCAATATCGAAGATACATATGTCCGCCTAGGCAGTGTCACAGGCGCTGGCACGGTGGGTGGCTTGGTAGGTAAGATGCTGTCTACCAATGGCACTTATCATATCACGAATTCCTTTGCAGACACCAGTATCACAGGCGCCACTCGTGGCGGTCTAGTGGGTAATGTGGATTGCAACACTATGGACGCGAATAATATCAATCTAGACTACTGCTACTATACGGGCGAATATACAGTGACAGGCAATACTGTCACGAATCTATCTGCTAGAAATGTATTCCGTGCTACAGATATAGGTCAGTTCTATGCTTGGGACTATGAGCCAAGCTATAGTCTAGCTTACACTTGGTGTAACTATTCCTTTGCTCCTAATAGCACAGAGCTAAGCTTTAGCTATCCTATCCTTACTAAGTTTAATAAAGTATTCATGACTGGCTCCTGCTATGAGAATACTGTAGTCAGCCTAGATGACACAGGCGCTGTCTCTAGCGAAGCGAGCAATGTGACCACTATCGCAGATGCTTTCGATCTAGCAGAGGACAATGAGACTGTGAAGGTCGAGATGATCGTCGAGCAGGCTACCATGGACGCGCCTGCTATCGTGAAGGCGAATGCAGAGGTCTGGCTCGACACTGAGAAAAACATAGATATCACGCGTAGTAATACCATGTCCGATGTACTGATTACCGCGGGTGAGAATGCTTCTCTCGTGATCGGCTCAGATGATAATACGAATACTATCACCATAGATGGTAATCGCGACTATGTCGAGGCAAATAATCTCCAGTCTAGCGCTATGATAGTCATTAATGCAGAGGCAGGATCGAATATCGGTGCTAATGTCACCCTGCAGAACAATACCAATAATATGGATGGTAATGGTGGAATCATCGCCATAGTAGATGGAGAGGAATATCGTAATGTCGAGACTGTCAGGAATAATCTAAATCTACTCACATCTTCATCGTCCGTCCGCCCTAGGAGGACAGCTATCACTACATCAAGCACGCATCAAGTTAGCTCGAATATCTCTGGCGGTAGTGCTTCATATGGTGGCGGACTATATGTATACATCACATCTACCAGTGGCACAACAGTGATAGGAGTGATTGCTGATATTACCAGTTGTACAGCGGGTAGTTATGGAGGTGGTGTATATTTATTTGGTGCAAGGACATCGCAATATAGAAATTTCCTTTTCGGTTCGGGAGTAACCTCTAGCTCAGTAGATTCGTCTGTCATTTTGCGTGGAAATAGAGCAAATAATGGAGGAGGAATTTATGCTTCGTCGTCCGGCAATAGTTATGGCTGGACAATAAGAATATATGGTTCAATAGATAATAATAGTGCAACGAGTGATGGTGGAGCGATATATTGTCAGAGGAGTCAAGATCTACAGATACAGAGTACTGGCAGGATATTTTATAACACGGCATCAAGATACGGAGGTGGAATATATTTTTCAGATTCTTATCCAGATATCACTGGCGGATCTACTAGTAGAATTTATTCAAACAGAGCTACGAGAGAGGGTGATAATACCTACGGAATTTCGACTAGAACGGTGACATTAAATGGTAGGGGATCTAGTAGTAGTTCGGTCAAATATACTATTCAATATTTAGATAGTTGTCCTGAATATAAGCCTACAGGATACTTTGATTGGAATACTCGTGATTTATATGGCTGGTCTAGCAGTAGTAACTCTACTAGCCGTGCGATATCAGGCTCATCTACGAATATCATAAACACATCTACTACCGATAGCACCAATACTTACTTTATGCTCGTTAGAGATAAGACTCAAACAACTACTACCGAGTCATACGCTAGTTCATCTTATACAGTTAGTTTCAATGCAAATACGACAGGTTATTCTGGTAGTACATCTTCACTTACAGGTACCATATATAGGTATAGATATAAATATACTCGTAATATCTATGGATGGTCAGGTTATACACTTGGGTCAACTACATCATATAGTTCAGCGTATGAGAGTGGTCGTGGCTCAGTGACTCTACCTACTTTGACTAAGAATGGTTATTCATTCGATGGATGGAGGCTGAATAGTACATCGGGTACGCTATACTCAGCAGGTTCATCATTCAAGCTCAGCTCAGGCACGAGCTGTACCATGTATGGTGATTGGTCAGTAAACACATATAAGATCACCTTTAATGAGAACGGTGGTAGCTCGGTGAATGATATTAGCTACGATATCACTGATACTATCACACTTCCGTCTACATCACGAAATGGCTATACCTTCGTGGGCTGGAAGCCGTCATCTTCGGTAGGTAACTGGTCTACTAGTACGACATATGTAAGTACTCTGTCAGGTCATTATTATGGCAATGTGACATTGGTGGCACAATGGAATCGTAATACTTATTCAATCACATTCAATGAAAATGGTGGTAGCTCTGTAAATAATATCAGCTATAATATTACCTCGACGACTACACTGCCATCTACATCACGAAATGGATATACATTCAATGGTTGGAGACCGACTAGATCAGCAGGTGGCTGGAGCAGTAGTTCAAACTACGCTGCAGGATATAGTGTAAGAGGTAAGTACGCGTCTATCACTATGAATGCACAGTGGACACTCAGGACATATACTATCACCTTTAATGAGAACGGTGGTAGCTCGGTGAATGATATTAGCTACGATATCACTGATACTATCACACTTCCGTCTACATCACGAAATGGCTATACCTTCGTGGGCTGGAAGCCGTCATCTTCGGTAGGTAACTGGTCTACTAGTACGACATATGTAAGTACTCTGTCAGGTCATTATTATGGCAATGTGACATTGGTGGCACAATGGAATCGTAATACTTATTCAATCACATTCAATGAAAATGGTGGTAGCTCTGTAAATAATATCAGCTATAATATTACCTCGACGACTACACTGCCATCTACATCACGAAATGGATATACATTCAATGGTTGGAGACCGACTAGATCAGCAGGTGGCTGGAGCAGTAGTTCAAACTACGCTGCAGGATATAGTGTAAGAGGTAAGTACGCGTCTATCACTATGAATGCACAGTGGACACTCAGGACATATACTATCACCTTTAATGAGAACGGTGGTAGCTCGGTGAATGATATCACATACGATATCACAGATACTATTGCAATGCCATCTACATCACGAAATGGATATACCTTCGCGGGCTGGAAGCCATCATCATCGTCAGGAAACTGGTCTAGTAATACATCATATGGAACAGGCAACTACTTTAATATGTACGGAACGGTGACCATGGTAGCACAGTGGAGACTCAATACCTATACTATCACCTTTGATGAGAATGGTGGTAACTCAGTAAATAATATCAGCTATAATATCACCTCGACTATCACACTACCTACACCTACTAGATCGGGATATTCATTCCAGGGCTGGAAGCCATCATCTTCGGTAGGTAATTGGTCTAGCGGTACAACCTATGCTGCAGGTAGTCGCTCTGGCATGTACGGCAATGTGACTCTAGTCGCTCAATGGAGAGACAGCCAGGCACCGACTATCAGCAGAACTACATGGGTGCAGAATGGAGATAATGAATACTATGCCTACGCGTATGTCACAGATAATGTAGGCGTCAGCAGAGTGCAGTTCCCTACATGGACTGATAATAATGGTCAGGACGACATTCAGTCGAATTGGGAATCAAATTCGAGCGCTAGCGGTACCGCAGGAAGCTGGACAGTGAATAGCAATAGCTATAACTATCGCTTCTTGGTGCGTGTCAGCGATCATAACAATGAATATGGTGCATATCGTACACATGTATATGCTTATGATGCTCAGGGCAATAGAGCTTCGACAGATAACACACCGACTGATTATATCTACCTATTATGGACGATCACATTTAATGGCAACGGAGGTAGCGTACCTAGCTCTATTACATATAATTATATTTCTTCTTCCACCTTGCCTACACCATCAAGGACAGGATATACCTTTGCAGGCTGGAAGCCATCATATACCTCTGGTAGCTGGAGCAGTAGTAGTAATTATGCTGCGGGCACTAGTCTAGCAGGAAAGCATGGTACAGTGACTCTAGTCGCACAGTGGACTATTAATGAATATGTGGCATCGTTTGAGACCAATGATGGTAATAATGTGAACTTGTTGACTATAAACAGAGTCGACAACGGTCAGAGTATCAATGGTATTACTATTTCTTGGGACGAAGCTACTGGTATTATTACCATTAACGGAACAGTCAGTGGCGCTGTGGAATTCATGCGAATACCTGTGACATTTGCTACAGGAGACTCTTATACAGTGCGAATTGAGAAGATCAGTGGATCTGTCACTGGCTCTGGTGGTAATCCATTCATTACCTATGATTTCTATGATTCTACGGGGTCAAATAGGTTTACTTATTCAGATGTGCCTTGTGTCAGTGTGGGTGCATCTACCAAGACTATATCAAGTAGTAATGCAGGCAGTGGATATATTGCGATGAGAGTATATAATACTTTTAATCCTGTATATTCAAATGCTCAATATAGGATAAAGATAGAGAAGAGCAGTACCTCTACAGCATTTACTCCTATGGCAAAGACGATTACTTACAATAGCACATATGGTACTTTACCTACTCCGACTCGTACCGGTTACACATTCGCTGGCTGGTACAGAGAGAGTAGTCTGACAAATCAAGTGACAGCTAGTACTACAATGACTACTACTAGCAACCATACTCTATATGCTAAATGGACTATTGACACATACAAGATCACCTTCGATGAGAACGGCGGTAACACTGTGAGCGACATTGATTACAATATCACTTCTACGACTACATTACCTTCTGCATCTAGAGATGGATATACCTTCGCAGGCTGGAAGCCTAGTGCTTCATCTGGTAGCTGGAGCAGTAGCGTCACATACGCTGCAGGCACGAGCTTGACTGGTAAATA
>CALWFA010000011.1 GCA_944377465.1 uncultured Clostridia bacterium | reverse complement strand
ATCATTTTTTTTCATAACACTATTTTTTGTAAATCATGAAAAATTATTTACAGAATGCTATTTTGAGTCCAATTTTTAGAAAAAATTGAAATATATTTTGAAAAATTTAAAATTTATATTATACTTTCAATATGAAAAACCCTTTTGACAAATTTATAATAGCATTAGCACCTATGGCTGGAGTTACTGATTTTGCGTTTAGAAAAATATGTGCAGATTTTGGCGCAGATATGGTGGTAAGTGAAATGCTTAGTATAAAAGCGATAGAAAATGGATCAAAGCAATCTTTAAAAATGCTCCGCGAAGAGAGCTCTGCTTTACGCTGTTGCCAGCTATTCGGACATGAGCTAAAGAGCATTGAGAGAGTGTTGTCTAGCGACCTATTTGACGCATATGATTATATTGATTTCAACTGTGGCTGTCCCGCACCAAAGATTGTAAAAAATGGAGACGGCTCCGCCCTAATGCGTGATATTGAAAAAGCTCGCCCAGTCATCGCATCTTTAGTGAAAAATTCAAAAAAACCAGTCTCGGTAAAATTTAGACTAGGCATAGATGATAATATAAACTATCTTGAGTTTGCTAAAATGTGTGAAGAAGAGGGCGTCGCCTTTATCACCCTTCACGCAAGGACCCGCGAGCAAGGATATGCAGGCTCGGTCGACAAATCTGCTTATGAAAAACTAGTAAGAGCGGTAAATATCCCAGTCTTTTGGAGCGGAGACATTAAGACAAAAGAGGATGTGGCGTACGCTCAATCTATCGGCTGTGCAGGTGTCATGATAGGTAGAAATGCTATTGGCAATCCTGAGATATTCTCTGTATTAAAAGGCATCACCCCGCCGTACTCAAAAAGGGGTGCTGTCAGGACTCATCTAGAATTATTAAAGACATATTATAAGAGCGAAC
This sequence comes from uncultured Clostridia bacterium, assembly GCA_944377465.1. Lineage (GTDB taxonomy): Bacteria > Bacillota > Clostridia > Christensenellales > UBA1242 > Onthoplasma. Next base: position 18,163 of record CALWFA010000011.1, on the reverse strand, counting down.
GCACGCTCGTAGCTTATTTCAAGAAACATCTAATGTGGTATGTGAAGTCTACTGACAACGCCACTCTTCTAAAGCAAAAAATCCTTCAATTTACTACCCTCACCGAAATCGAATCCGTAATCGATCAAATGTAAAAATCTAAAAATATAAATTATAAAATAACTTAATGGTGACCCCGCCGGGACTCGAACCCAGAACAAAGCCTTAGGAGGGCTCCGTAATATCCAGTTTTACTACGAGATCATTTAGACTTAAAAAAGTATAACACATTGCATCAAAAATAGCAAGGACTTATATCAAATTTTATATTGGCATTCGTGTTTGTTTTTTCTTGAATGCTTAATGAGAATTTCTTTTCACAATTACTTATTTACAATCAAACCTGATTATAGCGTTTTGCATCGATATAAAATAAATTTAGCATTTCAATCAATAACTATCAAAAAATTAAATTTACCAGTAAATGAAATTATCCAATACATTATCCATTTTAGAGTATAATGATATTTCATATAATAGGTAAAAACATCTTTAAAAAGCAACTCAAAATTACATACATTTCTTACATAATTTTATTTTGTTTTTTATATTAAACTTTTGCTATTTTTATTTTACAATGAATATATTTTGGCAATTTGTTATATCTTTTTTAATTAAATCTCCCCCAGCGCTCCCTATATCTTATGATTTTCATTTACAAAAAAAGCTATTCTCGTATAGAATAGCTTTTTAGATTAATTTTTGCGTTTGATCTTTATGATAGATCCTTCAAACTCGATCTTCATATCTTCATCTGAGATACTGGCAAGAGTCGCCAAAGTCTCATTGCAGATATACTCTTTCAACTCATCGTCAAGGTCAATATCTATATCTAATAAGATACGATCTGTCAGATTGTAATTCAACTGCTTTCTAGCATCTTGAACCTTACGAACGATCTCACGCGCGATACCCACCTGTCTTAGTTCGTCAGTGATCGTCAGATCCAGAGATACCACCATATCCTTCTCTCCCGCCACCGGCATGTTGGACTTAGGTAAGTATTCAATCAAGACATCTTCTTGATCTAAATCATATGATCTCTCGCCTGCCTCTACGATTACCTTCTCGCCCACAAAAGATATTTTGCCTGAGCGAACTGCCCCGATCAATTCTTTCATCTGATCCGGATATTTACTCTTTAGTATTGCAAAATTCGGTAAGAAACGACGGTCTGCGATCTCATCGTAATTTACGAAGGCTATTTTATAGACATTGATCTCTTCTTTGATGATATCTTCGTATTCCCTTAAAATCTCAATGTTTTCAGCATTTGAAGAAGCGATCCTCAATTCATTCAATGGCTGACGATTCTTGATATTATTCTTGGTACGGATCGTACGGGCAAGGTATATAGTCTTTTGCACTAATTTTATATCTGACAATAGCTTTTCATTCTTAAATTTCTCATCAATGTTCGGCCATTGCTCTAAGTGTACAGACTCTCTACCCGTGAGTGACTTGTATAATTTCTCTATCAAAATAGGAGTGATTGGTGCCATGATTTTATATAGATTAGTCAATACATAGTATAGGGTCTCGTATGCGTTGATCTTATCTCGATCCATGCCCTTCGCCCAGAATCTTCTACGACTCCTTCTAATATACCAATTAGACAAATCGTCAATGAAATCAGCTACAGGTTTTACATACTCATCTACCTGATATTTGTCCATACTATGAGAAATACTCTTTTCTATCTGATACAAACGAGCAAGTACCCACTTATCTAGGCTATTATCCGAGTCTGGTACTTTATTGATATCGCCATGGAAGCCGTCTATCTCTGCATATGACACAAAGAATGAAGTACAGCTATACAATGGCAGTAATATCTGCTGATTTGCTTCCTTCAGACCATTCTCATCAAACAATAGGTCATTCATCAGCATTGCATTCGATTGATACAAATACAACCTAAATGCATCCGTACCATACTCTTTCATCAAGAGCATTGGATCGGTATAATTTTTTGATTTTTTAGACAATTTTTTACCATCTTTAGCAAGTATTGTACCGTGTACGATACAATTCTTAAATGCAGGACGATCAAAGAGCGCCACGGATAATACATGTAAATAATAGAACCAACACCTAATCTGCCCTGTGTACTCTACTACAAAATCTGACGGAGAATGGCTCAAGAACCAATCTTTGTTTTCAAATGGAAAATGCTTTCTAGCAAAAGGCGCACTACCCGATTCGAACCAACAGTCTAGCACTTCACTGACACGCTTCATCTCTCCGCCACAATCGCACTTGAAAGTGATCTTGTCGAGGTATTGTTTGTGTAAGTTATCCACTTTCACATGTGCAGTATCTTCGATCTCTTTTATACTGCCCATGACTTTCATCTTGCCACACTTATTGCAGGTCCATACAGGGATAGGAGTGCTCCAATAGCGATTCCTAGATATGTTCCAGTCTCGTGCATTCAAAAGCCAATTATTAAATCTACCATTTTTGATGACTTCTGGTACCCAATTTACATTCTGATTCTTCTCGATCAACTTTGACTTTAGTGCATCTATATCTACATACCAAGCGTCCATCGCTTTGTAGATCAGAGGCTTACCACATCTCCAGCAATGTGGATAATTATGCACTAGCGAACCATCTGCTACATAACTATTTTCTTCTTTCAAAAATCTGATTACTTCAGGGTTTGCGTCAAATACATGCTTACCTGCGAAATCTCTCACTTCACTAGTAAACATACCCTTATCGTCTACTGGGCACACTAATGGCACGCCACTCTTCTTGCATGCCCAATAGTCGTCTTCACCAAAGGCTGGCGCGATATGGACGATACCTACACCCTCATCTTCCGCCACATAGTCAGCGGATATAATCTTAAAGGCACCATCGTTTGCCTTATCTTTGAAATAATCAAATAGTGGAGTATATGTCTTTCCTACTAGATCGCTACCCTTTACGACCTTTAAGATATTAGGATTTTCACCGAAAATATTTTTATAGCTCTCGAGACATTTTTTATTTGCCACATACACCACACCATCTACCGCCACATAAGCATATTCAATGTTGTCATTTACGGCAAGCGCCATATTTGATGGAAGTGTCCAAGGTGTAGTGGTCCATGCCAAGAAATATACCGGCATGTCAGATAGTTTCTCATTTGAGTTAAACCTTACTATCACCCATCTATCTTGCTTAGGTCTAGTAGCATCATCTTCACGCGTCTCAGAGATAGACAGCGGTGTCTCACATCGACAGCAATACGGGGTGACACGATAGTCTTTATAAATTAATTTCTTGTCATATAATTCCTTAAATGCCCAGATCACGCTCTCCATATAATCTTTGTCCATAGTCTTATACGAATGATCATAATCTACCCATCTCGCCATCTCTTTGACATAATCTTTCCATGTATCGTTATTTCTAGACACTATCTCAAAGCATTTGTCATTAAACTTATCCACTCCGACAGTACGCTCTATTTCAGTCTTATTCTCTATACCTAATTCATTCTCTGCTTGGACCTCAATAGGCAGACCATGACAGTCCCATCCCCATGTCCTAGGCACTGCATAGCCCTTCATGGTAAAATATCTAGCGATCATATCTTTTATAAAAGACACTAGTACTGTCCCATGATGAGGCTTTCCTGTAGGGAAAGGTGGACCATCATAAAAGACGACCTCTTTAGATCTATTCATTAGTGATTTTTCAAATGTATTGTCTTCTTTCCAAAATTGTAAGACTTCTTGCTGAGTCTTAGCAATGTCTAGCGATTTATCTAATTTTCTATCCATAAATTCCACCTTTTAAAAAATGCCAGCGCTTGCTGACATCTACCATTCTCACAGCAAAACGCTCATCAATGACTTGATGATATTATAATATTGCAGATAATAATGGCATTTATTTTCATGGTGGTATTATATCATATAATAACAATGTTGTCAAACATCTTTGCATTATTGCGATAAATTTATATATAGGCAAATAGATTTTTACAAATACCTGTTTTCAAATATCTCAATATTAATAAGGTCAATGCCAGATAAATTTTTAAATCAATAGATAAAAAAACATTTAATCAGAAAAATTATGTGTTTAAAAACGAAAAAATCAATATAGTTTTAAGAATTCTATTGACTATTCATTAAAAATATGGTAGTATGAATTGTTTTATGTTTGCGCAAACATATAAATTTATAAGAATTTGCTCATTTATTTTACCTTAATTATTGATTTCTTATAGACAAATCAAAAGGAGGTAGATTTGACAAAAATCATTGAATTTAGTGACATTTGCAAACAATTTAAAGTACCGGAAAAACAAAAAGGAAAATGGTCCTTCCTAAAAAACTTCTTCAATAGAAAATGCAAGATCATCAAAGCTCTAAACAATGTATCATTTGACATTGAAGAAGGCGACATTGTCGGATACATCGGACCAAATGGTGCAGGCAAAAGCACCACAATAAAAATCATGAGTGGCATACTCACACCCACATCTGGCACATGTGCGATCAATGGATACACTCCGTGGAAAAACAGAAAAGAATATGTAAAAAACATCGGAGTCGTATTCGGGCAACGATCACAGCTATGGTGGGATGTGCCGATCATAGACAGTTTTGAACTATTAAAAGATATCTACAAAATACCAAATCAAGAATACGAAAATACACTTACTTTACTAAAAGAAAAGTTACATATAGAAGATCTACTAAATCGCCCGCTGAGACAGCTATCTCTCGGGCAAAAGATGAAATGTGAATTGGCAGGCTCTCTACTGCACCGTCCAAAGATCTTATTCTTAGACGAGCCGACCATTGGACTGGACGCAATCACGAAGCTTGCAGTCCGAGATTTCATCAAATATATAAATAAAGAATGGAATACTACTATCATACTGACTACACACGATATGAGTGATATCGAAGCACTTACAAACAAGATAATATTGATAGGAAAAGGTCAAATTCTATACAATGGAAGCTTTGAGACCATAAAGGAAAAATATTCACATCAAAAAATCATTACAGTAGAATTAGCCCACGAATATGACGAAATGTCCTTAGATGGATATGAGATAATATCACATGAAAAAAATTATGTAACATTAAAAAATCTCTCTGACACTACCTTTCATGCAAAAGACTTTATAAACGATATTAGCAAAAAATATGAGATAGTCGATTTCTCTGTAGACTCATTGAGCGTAGACGAAATACTAGCCCGCCTATACAGCGAATATGAATTGCAGGAGAAATGATATGTCTAAGTATTATGGAATATTTAAAATGCAATTCAAGGGCGAATTGCAATACAGAGCAAAGGCATTATCAGGAATCGCGACTCAATTCTTCTGGGGGCTGATGTATATTTATCTATATACAGCTTTCATGTCGTCGTCGAGCGTAGACGGCTTTACTCTATCTCAAATGGCTAGCTATATCTGGCTAGGACAATCATTCTTTGCACTTAGATATATGGGTATGCCAAAACACGCCAGTGATGAGATCGTCAATGGTAATGTCTGTTATAAATTTATCCGCCCTATCAATATCTACAACCAATGGTACTTTGAATACCTTGGTGAAAAGCTAGCCGCCACCTTACTGAGATTCTTTCCTATCATTGTCATTTCGGTATTGTTACCGACGAATTATGGTCTAAGTATGGCAGTCAGCGGTAGCGCATTTATCCTGTTTCTCATCAGCCTATTTATCGGCGGAATGCTATGTGTATCTATATCTATGTTTTCAGTATATTTGACCTTCGTCACTCAGTCACCTAAAGGATCCGCCGCTGTAATATCTACGATCGCAGGACTATTAGGTGGATCGCTGATACCTATACCTCTGATGCCTAGCTCTATACAATACGCGTTAAATTTCTTGCCATTTAGATACATCTCAGACCTTCCATTTAGAATATATATAGGTAATATTGGCATCAATGATGCCTTGATCCAGATCGGCATAAGCATATTATGGCTAGCGATCACTATCTTATTAGGACAACTTTTGATTCGAAAATCACTGAAAAAAACAGTGATACAAGGAGGTTAAATGTTGTACAATAAATATTTTAAGATGCATATGAAATCTTCTTTTGAATATCGCTTTAATATGTTCTTGATATCTTTCAGCCAAGTATTTATATGTATTGCCGAAATATTGGCAGTGTGGTTATTATTCCAGAGATTTGAGACAGTCGGCAGTTGGGGATTCTATGAATCGTTGCTAATGCTCGGCATTATCTACACAGTATATTCGATCACTGAGTGCTTTGCACGCGGATATGACGAATTTGCTAAATTAATTAAATCAGGAGAATTTGATAGATTGCTCATCCGACCAGTAAATATTCACTACCAAATCTTTGGCTCACGAATAGAGATGTCAAAGGCCTCTAGAATTATTCTCGGAATAGTCGTCAGCATAATTGCGCTAGTACAGATAGGCGTAGATTGGACTGTATGGAAAGTGTTAGTCTTGATATCTACATATCTGTGTGGCTGTCTGGTGATACTAGGTCTATTCATCATCGGTGCTGGCATCAGCATATACACTATCGAAAATCTCGAATTTGTAAATATTATAACCAATGGCTGTAAGGAACTATCCTATTATCCTATAAATATATATAATAAATGGCTCGCTCGATTCTTTACCTTTATCATTCCACTAGCCTGCTTCAATTACCTACCTGTATCATTCATAGTAGGGAATCCTGCGACAATACCATGGCTGTGCGCAATATCGCCACTGCTCGGTGGATTATTTATAATACCGTGCTTGATATTCTTCAATCTCAGCATTAAGCGATACCAAAGTACTGGCACATAATAAAGCATCCCAATCAAATATAGATATTACCAAACTTAAATGTAATTAAATACAAATATATATCAAATATAAATGCAAGTATAAATTTAATAACTAAAAATAGTTAGATATAAATAATATGTGAAATAGCATGAAAAAATGCGCTAAATTTAGCGCATTTTTTCGTTTTATATTTTTTCTGCCACTTCCCATGCACGCCATACCACAGTGCGTAGGTTGCCCACCTTTAGAGCATCTCCTACTATATGCACATGTCTACTAGCCTTAGCGATCGGTGCAGGATTGTATCCTACAGCTGTGATCACATTGTCCACCTTTTCTATTTTTTCCTGACCTTGCTCATCTACGATGGTGACATTCTTACCATTAATATCCTTTACATAGCTATTGAGATATACTGGCACATCGTTGTGCTTGAAATAGTCTCTAAGATATGACGAATTCGCAAGGCTCAAGCCTCTTACAGCCATTAAATCTTGCTTTGCTTCTACGATTATAGGCTTCTTACCCTGTAGACTCAGCTCGTAAGCAATCTCACATCCTGTAAGTCCGCCACCGATTATCAATACGGTATTTCCTACTTCTTTTTCTTTATTCAAGAAATCAATAGCATTTATCGCATTCTCTATGCCCGGTATAGGCAATGTCTTTGCTGTAGAACCTGTAGCCACCACGATCTCATCTGCTTTTATCTCACTCAAATCTCTGATCTCGGTATTATATTTTACTTCGATATTTAGATTAGCTATCTGCCTACGATACCAATCAAGTAACTTTCTATCTTGACCCTTAAATGACATCTGACCAGCAGGGATGAATACGCCTCCGAGTTTGTCCGTCTTTTCATATATTGTAACCTTATGTCCGCGGATAGTCGCGATTCTAGCGACCTCCATACCGCCTACCCCTCCACCTATTACTGCGACGGTTTTCTTTACTTTTGCTGGGTGTATATCGTATTTACCACCGTCCATTGTCATAGGATTGATAGCACATCTAGACATATGTTTTGAGTCTTCCATTGCCTGATCGTTAGCGACTCCTTTGTAATGTGCCATATTCAAGCAAGCATTGTGACAATAGATACAAGGCTGGATGTCCTCTAGTCTATCTTCCATAAGCTTTGTCACCCAATGTCCGTCAGTCAAAAACTGTCTAGCGACACCCATTGCATCGATCTTACCATCTTTTATCGCTTTTGCAGCTACTTCTGGCTCCATTTTGCCCGCACATACTACAGGAATGTCTACAAATTTTCTAATATGTGCCACATCGTCAAGATTACAGTTTCTAGGCATATAAAGTGGTGGGTGAGCCCAATACCAAGCATCATATGTTCCGTTGTCCGAATCTAACATATCATAGCCTGCATCTTGCAGATATTTAGCCGCACGCTCACTCTCATCCATATCACGACCTATCTCTGTATATTTCTCACCAGGTAGTGCACCTTCGCAGAAATCACGCGTCTTACTGAGCACTGAATATCTGAGTGATACCGGGAAATCTTGACCACACTCTGCTTTGATCGCCTTTACGATCTCTACAGGGAAACGATATCGATTTTCGAAGCTGCCACCATACTCGTCCGTCCTTTTATTTGTATACTTCAAGGTAAACTGATCGATCAAGTATCCTTCATGCACGGCGTGAATTTCTACCCCGTCTACGCCTGCCTCTTTCAGCAACTTTGAAGTGATAGCAAATGCTTTTACGATATCATTGATTTCCTTTTTAGTAATCTGTCTACACTTATAACCTTCTAGCCAGCGAGAAGGCAATTCGCTAGGTGAAGCACACAAATACGAGATGTCAATAATAGGCTTCAATAGTCCTGACATAAATTTATTTTTCGCCATTGGAGCCAACGAGTTTGGTATAGAGAAAGATCTACCAAAGCCTGCGGTCAACTGTATAAATACTTTTGCACCTGTCTTATGGATTTCGTCCATGTAGTCTTTCAGCTGCTTAAACATGCTCTTTTTCTTATACAACCATTGTCCACCTATGAGATTTTTGAGCGGAGCGATACCAGTAATGATCAGCCCGACATTATTCTTCGCTAGATCCATGAAATAGTCACAGGCATCCTTGTCCAAATGATGTGGCTCCATCCAGCCAAATAGTGAAGTACCACCCATAGGGCATTGTACGATACGATTTTTGATCTCTACATTTCCTATCTTCCAAGGTGTAAACAACGATTCATATTTTTTATTCATAAACACTCCTTATTACTTATAATAAGGATAAATAAAATTGAAAAAAATGTCAAATAAGTTGACTAAAATATCATTATTTTTTATATTTTATTCGACTAAATATAAAAAATGATTTATAAAAACATAAATCATCTTTTGATCGAGAATGCGGTCTATTAAATATTTATTTCTTTGATCATTGACCTGATTACATTCAATGAATGTTTAAACTCTTCTTTTTCGTCTGCAGTAAGATTTAGTTCAGTATAGCCTCTCACTCCATTTCGATTGATGATGACAGGATATCCGACGCTACACTTAAATTTTTCGATATAAGTAGATGCCGTGAAAATCGTATTTGCATTATCAAAAATAGCCACTGTGATATTCTTTAGACACATACCTATACCATATGCGGTATTTCCCTTCTTCTTTATGATCTCGTACGCGCTATTTCTGACATCTTTCAGCATCTGATGCTTAGTCGACTTATTTAGATACTTATCCACTCCATTTAGGCCGATTCGAGCCACGCTCCAAGGTATCATCTCACTGTCACCATGCTCACCAATGACATAGGCATGGATATTTTTTGGATTTATTTCTAAATGCTCACTGATCAAAAATCTAAGTCGAGCAGTATCGAGCGTCGTACCACTGCCGATGACTTTATAGGCAGGGAAATTCGATAGTCTCATAGTCACATATGTCATAATATCTAGCGGATTGGTCGCTATCAAATATATTCCGTTGAAACTAGTCTTATTAATTTCTAAAATGATAGACTGAAACACTTCTAGATTTTTATGTATGAGATCCAATCTCGTCTCGCCCACATCTTGATTTCTACCAGCCGCTATGCAGACAATGTCCGCATCAGCACAATCAGAATAATCGCCAGCTTTAATAGAGATCTTTCTCTTCGAACAGCTAGATGCATGCAAAAGGTCCAAAGCCTCACCCTCAGCTTTCTTTGTATTGATATCTATTAGGACCAATTCATCGACCTTCGTGTCTCCATTCACTATGCAATACGCATAGCTCATACCTACATTACCACAGCCGACCAATACGACTTTATTCATATTTTACCTCACTATTATCTACTATTTTGTCTCGTCTAAAGCTCAACCCTGCCGACACCAATAAAAGCACGGTAGGAATCAATAGCATTGCACAGAATCCATACACTCCCACGACAGCAAAAGCTATCGGCATCACCACTGATAGAGCGGCAGCCACACATAGCAATATTCCGCTCGCCAATCTATATTTAGTCATCAGCCCCGCTCCCACGATAGTACATATCAATGCCAATGCATTAAATATCAGACAATCTCCAGGCAAACTGGACACTGTCGCTCCTGCCACCGCACTAAAAGATATTACCAACGCATACGATACTATTGCGAGCAAAGATAATACTATCAACAATACGCAAGATAATATGATCAATACTAATTTTATTATTTTAGATTTATCTCGTTTCATAATATTATTATACTATATTACGGACTTATTTCAAAGCGTTTGTGCCGCATCCTAAGATATTTGGTCACTTAAAAATTTGCTAAACGCTTTGCATATCTTCACAGCGCTGTCATCAAAACATTTATTTTCTACTGCCAAAATGACAATAGCCCCTATCGCATCTCCGTCTTTGACTATAGGCACGATCAGCTGACAAGAATATTCATTTTCACTGCCGACAAAAAAATCTATCATCTCACTGCCGTCGTCTTGCTTTTTTATCACTATTTCTTTATTATATATCAGCTCCTGCACTTCGTTCGTCAGCTCTTTATTTATATACTTTTTTTTGCTTGCAGACAACACCTTTTCCATATCTGTGATCAGCACATCATGCTCGATAGATACAGAAATAGCATTAGCTACTGCGTCACTATACTCTTTGAGCGAGATCATGTCGCTATATTTCGTCAGCAAGAATTTATTGCCGTCCACAATACCTATTTCTAGCTTGCTACCCTCTCTCACATTCAGCATCTTTCGCATCTCGCGCGGTAGCACGATCCTACCTAGTTCGTCTACCCTTCTCACTATACCTTTTGATTCCATATTATACCTCTAACTTTAGTATGGAAATATTTGTCTTTTCTATGCAAAAATCTATCCAAAATACATTGTATTTACATTATTTATATTTGATTTATGCAATGATAAATTTTTTATCCATATTATTTAGATCAAAGCGAACACCCGCAGCATTGTGATATTGCTCATAAATTATTTTAAATCAAAAAAAGGATAGTGTAATAAAACATTATCCTTTACCTTTTTATTAAACCAAAGTGTCGGTCTGATCCCTAACCTTCACCCATGATAATACGCGCATTATCATATGCCACGATATCCACAAACGATCTATCCATAGGTCCTGTGATGAAGAAGGCTCTACCACGCGGAGCAGTGACGATACCCTCTTGCTCGCGCTCGTTGATACCACCTGCCGATTTATATAGTTCTAGCAGATCAGCCATATCGTTAGGCGCTAGCTGTAATATCATACTGTACTGACATGCGTTGATGATCGCTGCCGATCTACGCTGGATCTCAGGCGTACCCAAGAAGTCCTTGATATTCTGCGTGATGACTATCTGCATTCCCTGATATTTACGGATACGCTTAGCCATTTCCGCCATGAAGTTTAGTGCCACAGGGCTATCAGGATCGATGAACATATGTGCCTCGTCGACTGCGATCACGACCTGACGCGCGATCCTGTGTCCTGTACGCTGATAATACTGCTCGTTGAATCGCTTGTTATTAATAATTTCGTTGTTTAGATATTTGAATACTAGCAACATCTGGGCATTCGCAAGTTTATTGTTTTTACTTGCGAATAGTGTCTGAAAGTTGAATGTAATCAAGTTTTCATCAGTCAGAATGGAAGTAGGTCCATTCCACAGGTCAGAGTTTCGTCCGCCTGTAGCAAACTTCTGAATATAAGTCTCTAGTATCAAAAGGTTATTTCTATAGAAAGCATCTTTCGTGACCTTCAGTTTATCTTTTATGAGCTGGAATAGATCATCGAATATCGGATAATCTTCTGCCTTTAATTTACCTATATTGGTCTTTTCGTTGATACCTTTCTTATTATAGAGCTCTACCACAAGTGTATTCAGTGTCTCAAAGGCGTCCGAACTAATACCCTCAAGGATTGCACGGAAGAATTGCTCAAGGAACTGCAAGTGAGTAAAGAAAGTCTTGTTGCTACCCTTATTCACAAGGTCATCAATGCTCTCATTTTCGATATCATCAGCTTCATTAGCAGCATCCAAGTCTTCGAGAGACGCCATGATATGAAAAGGATTTAAAATACCCGACTTGTTAGTACCGACATCGATCACTTTACCGCCGAGATTCTTCGTCATGACATCGTACTCTTGCTCTGGGTCTAGGATAAACATCTTCGTCCTATCTGCTGCTAGGTTAGTAAGGATCATCTTGGTAGCATATGATTTACCTGATCCCGACTTTCCTATGACCATCATGTTACTATTAATTCTACCCTTTTTAGAGTCTCTAGTGAAGAAGTCTACGAACACAGGATATCCGCTCGCAGTCGAGTATCCGATACAAAATCCCGCTGGATCCTGCATCACAGAGTCGACCATAGGGAAGGACGCTGCGATAGTGGTAGACGGCATACTACGATAGAAATTCGTCATCGTATCTATCCTATTCACGCTAGATGATACGAAAGCGTCCACCTGCCTTCCGAATAGGTCAGAATACTTAAAGCCATATTGCTTCAATACATTTCGATACTCTTTCCTGCTCTGCTCCTCTACACGCATATGGATAGTCACATCATATAGTTGCTCATTGTTCGTCTTGATATCTTTCAGTAGCTGATTTAGTGAGTCAATATCTGCTTCTTTTTCGATAATCTCACTGCTCCTATATGTCCTATCGAGTTTCGCCTCTTTCTCCATTACGGCACGGTCGATAGATTTTGCACCCTTGTCTTTGTCCACAGGCATGATATTCATTATGACACGCGCACCTTCCTGGCTGAATATTGGATATGCCCAGCCGTTACCCACTTCTAGTGGATAATCAGTAACTATCATCTGCTTGTATGATTTCTTATCGAGCTCTACACGCGCCACTTTAAAATTGATAGTATTAGGCATTACCCAATTTTTTACTTGACTAGGTGCAAGCGTCTCGATCTCTGCTTCTGAATATTTCGACATATAGTTTGATTTCAAGAAACTGATCAGCTCATTTTCTGTCAAAATCTCTGCACTAATGGTATACTGCCCAGTACCCATATCATTAATGATACCGATAGCAGTCTCTTCTAGATTGTTTTTGTCCTGTCCGTACAATACGAGATAAAAGTGATCCTGCATGATAGGCTCTGCACGAATAGCATTGTTTAGCCTATCCACACGCTCTCTAAATATAAGCGAGCGGGCGTCCATTTCTTCTAGCGTATATTGCCCCTGCTCATATAGTTCGTTTAATAAATTGTATTTATTATCATCATTTTTCAAGAAAATATCGAATCTCATCGGCTTTTCTGTCTTGATGATGCTGGCGCGCTGATATTGCGAGATCAGCTTCAGTGCCTTACTGAATGTATATATGACCGAGTCCTGTGCGTTCTCTTGCATCAGATCGAGTGCGACGGGGTGCATCTCGATGACTATACCTGAATAATCGCCGAAATTTAGATACTTACCTAGTTCAATATTTATGAATGGAGTCAGCTTGTCCATAGAGACACCGCGTTTTTTGCCCGACTTGCTGGAGCTCTTGATATATTTCTTCGGAAAGGCGGTGAATCTGATGATCAAAATGATCGAACTATACAGCCTAAGCCCGTCATCTATAGGTAAGAAAAGTACAATGCTGATACCGATCCAGCCTATCAAAGCATACCATTTATAATCAAAGCCCCCGAATACAAACAAACCACTACTCGCTATGATCACAATGGCAAATACAAGGCAAATGACAGCCAAAATGATATCACCGAAAGTGATGTTTTTCATGAATTCAGTTTTTACCCTAGTCTTACCAGGAATATATCTAATCATCTTACCCCTTCTTTATAATCTATAATATCAGTGTTTTATATCATTAATACAATACTATTTATTGACAGCTTTTCTCTCATTACCTTTTCTTACTTCTGCTATGAGCTCATTTGTCTTAGTCTTAATAGTCTTTACGATTTCTGAATCTACACTTTCTTTCAGACTCTTGATTAAATCTGATTGATTTTGTATTGCTACATTTGTCACAGATTCATTCTTTTCTAGAGCTTGAGCCATACCATCACGGATTGCCTGGATATCACTATCTTCAATTTTGATTGCTCCTGTCTTCTGCTCATCTTTTGCCTTCTGTGCCGCTTCGGCATATGCTTCAGCTGCAGCCTCAGCATTCTGATTTGCCTGCTGGAATTCACTGATAGCCCTATTTTCAGCGGTTCTTTTAGCTACCAATTCTTCAGCCTTTCTCCTAATATCCTCTTCTGCTGCAGGTGGCAATGATCCATTTTCTTGCAAAAACTCCGCATTTCCTCTAGCTGAAATAGCTTCAACAGAAATATCATCTCCCGAATACATTTGTCCTTTTTTCATCTTGTCTTGAAGAGCATTGAATTCATCTGCAGACATATTTGCCACATCTAGTCCCTGTACTTTGAGAGTTTTTTGATCAAGCATTGCATTTCGTTTTGCATTCGCCTGCTCATATTTTGATCTAGCACTGTCGACACCTTTTGCCAATTCTTGATCATTCTTCAGAGCTTCCTCATATTCTGCATAGGATTTAAATGGCAAACTTAGATTTTTAAATGCACTTTTTCCAGCCTCGTCCTTGAGTCCAGAAGTCTCCACTAACTCTGCTACTTCTTTAGCTGTATAAGTTCTCCTATCTGCTTCCCTTTTGCCATTTGCATTTTTACTAAATTTCTGTTTGCCCTTATCATCATAGTCATTTCCTTCATAGGTTTTTGTTTCTTCATCATAAGTGATACCCTTGAGTCTTCTTATCGCGTCCTGTCTTTTACCTTCTGCCTTATTCTTATCGTCACGCCACTGATCTCTTGCTTCGTTAGTAGCCGCTTGGAGATCTACACCAAAAAGTTTATTATTAATTGTACTTAATAAGCCACCTGTCCTATTGCCCTTTTCATCTTTCTTACCTATTATACCGCCCGCGATACTGCCACCCATAGACTTGAAGAAAGATCCGCCTGCTTTTTTAGTGGCTGCTGCTTTTGCAAAGGCTCCAGCTGTAGCTTTTGTCATCTTGTTTGCTCTGCCTTGCACACTTCCCAGTCTTATGCTAGTATTTTTCATTAAAGTATGACCTGTACCATATGCGTTGTCTCCGCCTACGAAGCCATTGATGAGATCGATCACTTCCTTCACCACATATAGTCCTGCGATCAACAGAATGAGATTTAATAGTCCACCCATGAAGTTGTCTATACCCCAGTTCCCTAACTCTATATTTTGCATAAGCGGTGTCAGAGCAAAGAATAGATTCATGCCAGCCACTGCACTATATGCGCTGAGCACCTGCTGGACAAATTTCCCACGCCAAGACTTCACCGCAGCTCCCTCGTCATGTGGATATAGAGAGCACACGATAGGGCTGATGATAAACAATACTAATAATAGTAGCAGTCGCCGTACCATACCGAACGAGATTGAGCCTAACACATATAGGATATATATACCGCCCACTGCGAGCACGAGATAGTTGATCGACATCAGGTCATACCACGCATTGACAAAGCTCCAACTCGCCAGCGAGACCCCACTCGTAAACACTTCATCTACCTTTTCTGCCCAATACTCACGATCTGTGCTAGAGGAATCATAAGTCACTCCATATTGATCGCAGAAGACCTGTATTTCCTCTATGTCCGTGCTAGATAGTACACCATCCTCTATTCGTGTCCTATTCGCATTATAGGCAGATGTGATGAATAGCTGTCTAGAGAGAGTGATAGCATCGCCCGTGGCAGTAGCGCCATTCACTGCCTGCAATACGATATTCCCTAGCCATACTCCCAATAATGACAGCACTGGCACTATAATGAAGTTCGCTAGACCTTTGATCGCATTGCCCACTATCACTTTCCAATTCTTCGGCTGAGCCGAGTAAATATTTCTAAGGAAGGTCATAGTCGTGAATATCAGTAACAATACTATAGCCAGTATCACCATGGACCAAAACATATTCGCCACGACATCGGATGTCAGCAAATAGTAGACTATACCCGTGTCCGTCTCTAGACCAGTATTTCCACTAGTGATAGGCGTCCCGTCGTATGTGATCGTATTCACTCCAGCGAACGCACCAAAAATAATCTGAAGCAGATCCATCAATGAAAACACTACACTAAATAGTGGATAAATCAATGATCCTAATACACCAAGAATTCCATCTATCATCTGTACTCTCCTAAATTATTAATTAGTATAAACTAAAATCACAAAATAATCAAATAAAACTTACAAAAATCTGATAATTTAGACAATATTTTTTATCACAATATGACGAGTGATTTGATAAAAATTTTTATGTTTTAATACAGTAAAACTAAATAAAATAATCAAAATTGGTTAAAAATTTTTAAAAATTATAGAAAATATAGTATTTTTTATCAAATTTCCATATAAAATACCCGAAAAAAATATTATTTTATTTAAAAATAAAAAAGGAATTGAAAATATATTTATTTCAACCCTATTTTTATTATTAAAATTTAATCTCACTCAGAATTGATTGCTGGATCAAAATTTTAGACAAATAGCATTTACGACCATATAGTCTCATAGTCATACACTGCGAAAGGACTACTACTCTCAAACTGTGCATACACTCCACTCGTCGCATATGTCAGGATCTCACTCTCCGTGCCGTCTGTCGCGTCGGCTGTGAGATAAGCATTGTCTCTGCCTAGATCATTCAAGATGTCGAAAAGGCTCATTCCTTCTGCTAGGTAGTCGAGATTGTCCACATTGATCGCGGTAAAGGCATTGGTAGCGACAGATAGCGATCTACTAGTCTCGTAGACCACACCATTTGACACGAGACCTGTCAGATCCAGTTCGGATAGTCCGATCGTCTGACCGTCATGATAGAGACTGATCTGAAAATCATCTGTCACACCACTGATCGCCAGCGAAGTATATGAGATAGTCACAGCATTCTTAGGCATGAATATCATTGCTACATAGTTCTCACTCTCGACATTTACTAGCCTAGAATCTGCAGAGTCTAAGATATAATCTTTGATATAATATTTTTCCGTACGAATAGAGAATTTAGATTCAGATAGATACGCCGTAGTGCTATCGGTGATCGTCTGCTCTGCATCCGCATTTTCGCCAGACTGAGCACTGCCGTCCACTGTCACTGTGTATAGATTATTGTCATTAATATATTCATATATGATAGGCGCGATTTCGTTCGAGAGCTGAGTATTCAAGCCAAAATACTTGATCGCAGACACCTTGTCGAAAAATTCTGTCGCCAGCTCTGCACTGTCCGCATTGTCATAGGCATATACCTCATCTATCATGCCTACTAGGATCGCGTACAAATCTGGATAGGAGCTACTAAATTCTGACAGAGAGAAATGATCATAATCATATTCTGTCGGTACACTAATGGTGATGTCTAGCGTATCCATATTCGTCTCAGCTCTGTCTATCGCCCCAACTATAATGCCCACATAGTCTGACACTATGTCTATATTCGCTCGATCTGTATCGGTGTAAATGAATCTCGCACCATAATAGTCTCTTCCACTAATGCCAAAAGGTGACGAGCCCCCACCCGAACCATCATCTCCTCCAAATATCGAGGATAACGATATCGCTACTGCGAGCAAAACCACCACGACCATTCCCACTATTATAATTACAGGTGTCGAGCCACCAAATATGCTTGCAAAGCGCACATTCTTTGCTGATCTTCTGAGCTTGATAACATCCTTAATCATCTTCACCAATGCTGGATGCGTTTTCTTCGCTCTATTGACAATGATTCTCTCATTTATCGTAAGATGCGGATATGCTCTATTAGGAGCTA
>CALWFA010000010.1 GCA_944377465.1 uncultured Clostridia bacterium | reverse complement strand
AAATCCTCAATACTCGCTGTCGATATCTGTATAGGTTTTTGTCTAAGTTTATCTTTCTCTGCCTGAGACAGCTGATAATAAACTGGCTTTAGAGATTCGTCCCTTGATTCTAATGCCGTCTGCAATAGTATTTCTGCAGACTGCTGAACGACAAATGCCTTTATATCGTCACACTGCTCAAACATTCCGATTCTCATATCTTTAGTCATTTTTTTTAATTCATCGATTGAGAGCGTGCGCTCGTATTTATAACGGACGCCATTGACCAATGTCGCCACATAAAAATTGTCTCGTCCGCTCTTGATCGCGACCGTCGTTATATCATTATTTTGACTCTGAGCCAACATAAATAAATAGTCTAGATTATTGATCCCGACTGCCCGCGCTCCAGTCACATCTCTGAATGCTTTTATCGTGGCTATCCCCACCCTTATGCCAGTAAAAGATCCAGGACCTATCACTACACCAAATTCTTCTATATCTTTTATCTTCAAGCCATGACTAGCTAATAATTGGTCAATTTTAGAAAGCATCGTCTCATTGTGGTGCTGGCTAGAATCTAAAGTGAGACTAAAAACCTTATCCTTATCCTGAAGGACTAAAAATAATTCATTTATAGCTGTATTTATGATTAATCTTCGCATAATATTTCAAATTCTCTAGTATTTTCGTCTATAATTTTAATATTTACATTTATACAGTGAGATGGCAAAAGTGACGAAATATTTTCTGACCATTCGATAAATTTCACACTATCCTTTTCTGCCAAAACCTCATCAAATCCCGCTTCAATCGCCTCGTCAGCATCTATTCGGTAGGTGTCAAAATGGTGAAATACGAATTTGCCCTGATAGGTCTTTAGAATTGCAAATGTAGGACTACTCACATTCTCTTTTACTCCCAGATGTGACAATACTAATCTAGTAAATGTAGTCTTACCTGCTCCTAAGTCGCCTTTTAAGCAGATACAATCTCCTGCCCGAATTTTTTTGGCAAATTCCTGTGCAAATTCATCTAATCTTTCCAAAGAATTAATCGTGACTTTCATTATCTGATCACCTTTCTAATCGGATAAATTTCTTTTATCTTTTCATTAGTGATGCGGATACAGCCAGATATGGCAGTAATATAATTGTCAAAATCACTTTCATCTTTATAATAGAAGGATAAAAGTATCTCACCCTTTTTGATAAAATCACCTATCTTTACTCGCAGAGCTATACCTATATTGTCATCATGAGATGTCTCACATATTCTTCTTACTATCTCACCTAGCACTAACGAATTGATACTTCCCACATAGCCGTCTCTATCAGCAACGAAATTTACAGATCTATATGGCTTAAAGACTTTGGCCTCTTGGAGTATCTTCGTGTCCCCACCTTGCGCCGAGACTATTTCCATAAATTTTTTATATGCCAGACCGTTGTCAATATTTGAATTGATCATATCATACGCGTCCGAACGATCTAGGGTAGGATTCGCAGTCGTGATCATCTCGACAGCAAACCTGACTGATACATCTCTAAGCAAACATTTCCTACCTTGCAAGACATTCAGCGCATCTACCAGCTCAATAGCGTTTCCGATACCATCTCCGAAAGTCTGCACCGTACTACTAATAGTAAGAATAGGCTTGATGCCGTTCTTTTTAAATACATATTTTAGTATTTTTGCCATAGATAGAGCGTCTAAATATCTTTTAATGACCGAAGCATCGCCATATTTTACATCTACCAATACGATTTTTGCTCCACTTGCAAATTTTTTGCACGCTATTGAAGCCACCAAAAGATTTAGATTATGCTCCAGTCCATACTTCTCCATGATGTCATATAGCACTCTATCTGCTGGGCACATATCTCCGCCATGTGATATCACACAAGCATTGGTCGTGTTTAGGTTGTGCTCGATCTCTTCATTTGTGAGCATCACTTTGAAATGTGGGATCGCTTTAAACCTATCCGCACTACCGTTCGTAAAGACTAATGACCTAGCCGTCATTTTTATGATCTTGTATCCAAGGCTCGCGATGAGCGGTATTAATACTATACTAGTAGGGTCACCCACTCCGCCTGTAGAATGTTTTTCAAATAATGGCATATTAAATTTCAGCACTCTACCACTATCGCGCATTGCCAAAGCTAGACGATATACTTCCTCCTTTGACATACCGAAAGAATCTAGCGCAATAAAAAACTTGGCAATGAGCTTGTCCGCTCCGTGCTTGATCATATAATCGACGACTTCATAGTAATTCTCTTGACTAAGTTTGTTTCCCTTTGCCTTCAATAAAATCAAATCTTGAATCATATACCACCTAAATACTTATCTGAAATTAGTTTATAGTTTAATTAAGATTTTGTCAAACGATATTTAGTGTTTTAAACGAGCGAACCATGTATAAAATTTTATTTATATGAAATCATTAATACATGTCAAAATTTAGAATTGTAAATTTATTCGATAAACTATTTATCAGCATATCCGTATTTTTAATAGCTTACGCATGGATCAATTTTTACATTAGCAATCTATGGACAACTTTCATCTTAAGCTTAATTTTTAGCTTTGCTTGTCTTTTCGTCTTGTTTTATTTTATGGACAAAAAGCAAGACAAACTATCTCTAAACCAGAAAAAAATCGATAATATAAACAAATATTTTTTAGCTTTTAGGCTGACTCCTCGAAAAGAAAAACTCAATATATTAAAAAACATTCTATCATCCGAAAATGAAATTATCGCCTCTGACGATGATCTGATCTATGAAAAAGAAGGGAAAAGACATCTAGTCATAATAGCCACACAATACGAAAAGCTAAGCGAAAACGATCTCCTTAACATTGCTGAGCAATACGCAGAATACAATGTAGACGCCTACGATATCATTTGCAACGATACTGCTTTAAATATAAATAAAAACTTTTCTAAAAGATCTATAACCTTTATAAATAAGCAAAAGCTTTATACTGACTATTTTGAAAAATACAGTATTTTCCCTGACTGCAGTATGCTGAATAACCCAATCAGTAAAGTACGGTTTAAAGATATAGTGAAAAACATGTTTTTACCTCACAAGGCAAAATCATACTTCTTCTGTGGACTGATACTTATCTTTAGTAGCATCATCTTGCCTTATCATATATATTATGTCATCTTCGGTAGCGTACTGCTCGCATTTAGTGTGGCATGTAAAGTGATCCCTAGATTTTCGAATAAATAGACTTTAGCGCAGTGATGAGATAGTCTATCTCTTCCATTGTGTTATTGAAATCTATAGAGACTCGCACTGCCCCCCTTTTTAAAGTGCCGAGCTTTTTATGCACGAGCGGTGCACAATGCAAGCCTGAGCGTACGCATATATCATATTTATCATTTAGTATATTTGCTAGCTCACTACTATCAATTCCTTGCATGTTAAAGCTAAACACATTCAGTGAATCTTCTTTAGAATAAATTTCTAAAAATTTTAATTTTTTTAACGAATTTAGCATGTATTTTGATAGTTTTTGCTCAATTTTTTGTATATTTTCAAAATTTTTCATCAAAAATTCTATTCCCGCGCCTAAGCTGATGATCGGTATTGACGGGATCGTACCCGCTTCTAAGCCTTCAGGAAGGTCGTTTGGTTGCTCAAGATTTTCGCTCATTGTGCCCGTACCACCATATATTATAGGTTTAAGATGTAGACCTCTTTTCACCACGAGTCCACCTACCCCTGTGATAGATAATAAGCCTTTGTGTCCCGCAAAAGCATACATGTCAATATTACACTTTTTTATATCCACATCTAAGTGTCCACTGCTCTGCGCGCCATCTACTAAATACAATATCCCGTGGCTTTTGCATATCTCGCCCACCTTTGATATATCACAGATCTCGCCCGTCACATTTGAAACGCAATTCGTGATGATCATTTTGGTATTACTCTTGATGTATTTTTCTATATTTTCTCCCACACTAGATAGATCATCTTCCACAATCGTCGTATCAATGCCTACTCCTCTTAGATATCTAAGCGGTCTCAGTACAGAATTGTGTTCATAACAAGTACAGATCACATGGTCTCCCGCATTAAGACAGCCGAAGATTGCCAGATTCAACGCTTCTGTACAATTCTTTGTGAACACTATTTCATAATCTTCCGCATGAAAAAATGTCTTTAATTTTTCTCTGGTCTCGAAAATCGCACTTGCCACCTTTTGTGAAAAAACATGCCCACTCCTACCTGGATTAGCTGTAAGAGAATTCATTGCTCTCGTAACTATTCTTTTTACACTATCGGGCTTAATCAAACTCGTAGCTGAATTGTCAAAATATATCATATAACACATTATGTAAAAAATAAATATAGTGTTATAAAGGACGCACTATGAATCTACTTATAGTTTTTCAGAGCAGAAATTCACTTTATTCCTTTGCTAAATTTTTAAAGTCAAATGGAATGAATATAAATATAATCAATACACCTAATTCTATTTCTACTAGTTGTACGCTGAGCATTAAGACCGATTTTAAGAATCTTAATAGAATTTTGTCCATGATCAATGGCAAAAAGGTGTCGGGAATGATAGGCATTTATTCAATTAGTAAAAATCTAGGATATGAAAGAGTCGAACGCCTTTATTGACGGATTTGCATGACAAGTGGTTGACTATTTTGTCATTTTTTGTTAGTATTTGATTGTGAAAAAATTAGAAAAAATTATAGATTATTTTGATAGACTATTTCCAGAGCCAGCATGTGCTCTAGATTTTGCTTCTGCTTACGAGCTTTTAGTCGCAGTGATTTTGTCCGCTCAATGCACTGACAAACGCGTCAATATAGTCACAAAAGATTTATTCAAACTAGCGAGCACTCCTCAGCAAATGCTGAATTTAGGCATCGACAAACTGAAAACAATCATATACCCATGCGGATTTTATAATGCAAAATCTAAAGCAATAATAGAGACTAGTGAAGATATAATAAAAAAATTTAATGGTGAAGTGCCTTCTTCCTTAGAAGATCTTACTACCCTTAGAGGCGTCGGGAGAAAAACTGCAAATGTAGTAATAGCTAACGCCTTTAGTGGACAAACTATAGCAGTGGATACTCATGTGCATAGGATATCGAAAAGATTAGACTTGACTAGCGAGAATTCTTCACCTTACCAATGCGAAATGGATTTACTAAAAATCGTACCAAAGGATAGCCGAAGTAAATTTCATCATCAAATGATTCAATTTGGTAGGAACATTTGCAAAGCAATCAAACCGAATTGCGACATATGTGAATTGAAGGACATTTGTAAATATTATAAAATCAAATCACAGACAAACAATAAAAGGAAATAATATGAATTTAGACAAAGTAACAATCACTATCAAATCAGGCAACGGTGGCAGTGGCAAAGTGAGCTTCCATAGGGAAAAATATGTAGAAAAAGGCGGACCAGACGGCGGAGACGGAGGCAACGGTGGCTCTGTATATTTCGTCGCGGATAAATCTAAAAATACTCTTATTGATTTCCAATATGAAAAGCGATTTGAGGCAGAAAACGGCTCTGGCGGTATGGGTAAATTGCAGAATGGGAAAAACGGTAAAGACATTTACATTAAAGTACCTTGTGGTACTGTCATAAAAGATGCTGAGACGAATCAAATATTGATAGACATGTATGAAGACGGTCAGACCTATCTCGCCCTAAAAGGCGGTCGAGGCGGAAAAGGAAATAACTTCTTTAAGACACCTACCCGGCAGGCTCCCCGCTTCAGTCAGCTCGGTGAGACGACTAAACCATACAAGGTTATCTTAGAGCTAAAGACGATCGCAGATGTCGCACTAGTAGGAAAGCCGAATGTCGGGAAATCCACTCTACTAAGCGTGATCTCAAACGCAAAGCCAAAAATAGCTGACTACGAATTCACCACACTCTCACCTAATCTCGGTGTAGTAAAATTCTATGATGACAGTTTCGTAGTGGCTGATATACCAGGACTGATCGACGGAGCTAGTGAAGGTGCAGGACTTGGACACGAATTCCTCGCCCACATTGAACGAACGCGCCTAGTAATACATGTCATAGATGCTTCTGGATATTATGGAAACGATATTGTAGATGACTATAAGGTCATCAATAACGAACTCAAAAAATACAATAAAAAATTATCAAAACTGCCACAGATAGTCGTATTTACGAAATTGGATCTTATAGATAATGTCGATGAAAAGATCTCTTACTTCAAATCAAAGGTAAAAGATAAAGTGGATATTATACCTATTAGTAGTATCACGCGAAAAAATGTAGATATGCTAGTAAAAAAGATATATGAAAAATTAAAGACATTGCCAAAATCCGAACCTTTACCTGTGGAGCAAACCACTCTAGCAAAGATCGATAAGACCTCGGTCGTGATCACAAAGCTCGAGCCACATGTATATGAATTGTCTGGTGGGTATCTAGAGAATCTTCAGCGAGGAATAGTATTTAACGATAGTCAGTCACTATCCTACTTCCAACAGCGTCTAGAGAAGGACGGCATAATGGAAAAATTGAAGCAAGCTGGAATGCAAGACGGAGACACTATCGTCTTTGGAAACTTGCAGTTTGAAATTTATTTTTAGGAGTGAATATGATAGATAAAAAAACGAGGATAAAATTACGCAGTATGGCATCTACGATGAAGCCTGTCGTATGGGTAGGAAAAGACGGGTTTACAGAAAATGTATTAAAACAGATCGAAGAAGAATTGTTTAATCACGAGCTCATTAAAATAAGCATGCAAGAAAGCGCCCCTGTTCCTACCGAATTTGAACTAACAGAAATGGCGGTAAAAATAGGTGCAGAGCTAGTATCTACTATTGGCAAAAAGATCATCCTATATAGACACAGCGAGAAAAAAGGTCTAAAGCACATATTGTAATTTGATAAAAAATTTTAAGATAAAAATAAAGAACAATGTAGAATTTACATAAAAATTTTACATTGTTTTTTTGTTTTATATATTCGACACCTTCCTCGAAGAATATATTGTCTAACATTATCAAATAGCGAAAAGAAGAAATTAAAAAAATAAAATTTTGATCTACACTCAATAAAATACCGTAAAAATAGTATGTTTTTTATATATTTTAATTTTTTAATTGATTTTTTTATAATCTTTTATGGGAAAATCTGAAGATTTCATATCCTTTAATTTGTTTTTATCCTTTTTAGAATTTTTACCACCTAATAAATTTAGTAGACTACCTAGACCCTGACCTCCTCCGCCAGAGAACATTGTCATCAACTTTGACAGATCAAATCCTGAATTTCCATTTTTCTCCGTAGTGCCCGAGCCTAATAGGGAAATGATATCGGACATACCATTTCCACCCTTGCCTAATAGTCCTGTAAGCATAGGCAAAATACTGCCTAGATTAAATGAAAAAGGTGATGAATTTTGCATATTCTTTTCGTGATGATCATGAGGCTCACAAGCTGTATTCTTATCAGGTTTTTTGAAATTATTATCTATATAAAAATTCGGTACATTCTCATATGGCTCTTGAAAAACAATCTTTTTAGGTGGATTGCAATCATTCTTTTCAAACTTTTGAATGTATGCATTCGGCTCTGGAAATAACGCATTTCTGCTGTCTTCAAAATTCATATTAATATGTATGATCATAATATCACTTTCGTTACTCACACATATTCGTCGATTGTTTCATAAATATGTATAGAATTGAAGGAGCGTAGAATGTCAAAAGATTTCAAATCCTACTGCAAAGAAAACAAAAAAATTTTAGACGAAAATAAAGAAAAAGCGGATGAATATCAAAAGATTTTAGATAGATATAAAGACATGGATAGCAATGAGCTGATGAGAAATTTATTCAGTGAAGCAAATAAGCTAAAGCAAGAAGGAAAGCTGGATCAGACTCAGCTCGCCAGCATGAAAAGTGCTATCTCACCTTTCCTAAATGATGAGCAAAGACAGATGTTAGATAATATCATTAGAGCAATAAATGAACAAAAATAAAATATCACCAGAAATCTTGAATAAGGTCTCCATTCTCAACGAACAATTTGCCGATTTTGTATTAGTGAGCACAAAGGATTTTTTTCATACTAAAAAATTTTTAGAAAGATATAATTATAAATACAAATCATATCGTTTCGCAAATTGTTTCGGACTACATGCGGACTTCGATGATGTGTGCATTTTGAGTAACCTTTCATTCATTGATTACATATATTCTAATCCAAAAGTAAAAATTGATCAAACACAAATCGATCATATGAATCTTTTCCGTCTCACTCAGGATAAATTCAAAGGTAAAAACCAAACTATTTGTTTCATTGATACGGGGCTATATCCGCATTTTGATTTTATATATCCGAAATCACGGATCATAAAATTCATAGATCTGGTGAATCATCATAAATCTCCCTATGACGACAATGGACATGGCACATTCGTAGCGGGTATCGCATGTGGCGGAGGAATCCTTAATAGTGCAAACACTGGATTTTCACCAGAGGCTAATATAATTGCTATTAAAGCACTATCAAAAGAAGGTAGCAGTAATAGCAACACGATTTTAGACGCTATGCAATGGGTGTACGAAAATCATAAAGCGTACAATATATCAGTAGTGTGTATGAGCTTCGGCGCTGAGACTATAAAAGATATAGATCCGCTCTCTAGTGGTGCAGAAGCACTATGGCACAGGGGCATTGTAGTAGTCGCAGCAGCTGGAAATAGTGGACCAGAAGAAAACACTATAAAATCTCCTGGCACTAATCCAAACATTATCACTGTAGGCGGATTCGACGAAATGAATATGAAGACCGCCGACTTTAGCAGTCGTGGTCCCACTAAATACGGTCACAAGCCTGACCTAATCGCCCCTGCGGTAAATATAATTTCATGTAACAATGCTCTTCCACTCTACACCACAATGAGTGGCACAAGCGTCGCCACTCCTATCATTGCAGGAATATGCTCAAATATTAAATCCCGCTGGCCAGATATCACAAATAAAGAAATCAAGAATTTCTTATTAAAGCATTGCAAAAAGATCACTGGCGATTTAGACAGCGAAGGTGCAGGATATATAGATTTTAATTAAAAAATTTTAAAAATATTAAAAAATAAGTAAAAAAATGTAAAAATTAGCACTCTTTTACTGGTTTTTTAAATTTTTTTATGATAGAATCCCAATATGATTGAATTGAGAAATGTCTATATAAAATACATTCCAGATTTTTATACTCTCTACGATATTAGCCTTATCATAAAAGAAAATACACTTTTTATCGGAGACATATATAGTGGGGCTAACTCGTTGATCAGAATATTGTCTAAAATAGATACGGACTACAAAGGCATCGTCACTATAGACGACATAATTCTTCGTGACATCAAAGATAAGAATTTAGATCTAGCTTATGTGAGTGCAGAGCCATATCTATTTAAAAGTAAATCAATATTTGACAACCTCTACTATCCATTGAAGATTAGAAAAGTAAATAACATTGAAGCAAAAGAAAAGGTAGAAAAATTATTAATAGAGTTTAATATTCAAAAATTTCCAAAGAAAATAAAAGATATGAACATATCTGAGCAAAAAATATTGACACTTCTCCGTGCTCTCGCTAGATCTCCAAAATATATCTTATTAGAAAACTTCTTCGAAAATTTAGATGAAAAATATCTCGATCTATCGCAAAGCATAATCGATCGTATGAAAGAGTCATCTATTATCATTGCATGTGAGAATACCGATTTGAAGATACCTTGCTATAAAGATTTCACACGCGTCTATTTAAATGCGGGCAGTATAGTTCAATCACGATCTTAATCAATAGAATATATAAACGCAAAAGTACTAAAAAAATTACACCGTATGTGGTGTAATTTTTTGATGTAAATATCAATCGTCTCATTTGATTATGCTTTATCAGTCTTGTCTTCAGTGTCGTCTTTTTCTGATTTGGTCAAAAACTGCAGTTTCTCATTCTTGCAGTCGACCAAAATGCTATCACCAGATTTGATTTCACCTTTAAGCATTTTGTCTGCTAATTCGTCTTCAATCTTAGATGTGATCAGTCTCCTCAATGGTCGTGCACCAAACTCATCGTTTGTGCCATTTTTGACAAGGTAATTGAATGTGGCTGTAGTGAATTTTAGCTCCACTCCGCTCTGCTTTAGATTCTTATTTAGATCTAGTAGCATCTTCTTTGCAATATCTTTTAGTACAGCAGGAGTCAACTTATTGAAGATGACGATATTATCTATACGATTGATTAGCTCTGGCTTAAAATATTTTTTCAATTCACTCAACATTACAGTCGATTTATCTTGCTTATTATCATCGTTGAAGCCCAACCCAACATTTGCTTTAGACAGTTTATCACTGCCAATATTTGATGTGAGTATTATGATAGTGTTTTTAAAGCTAACTACCTTACCATGACTATCAGTCAAGCGACCATCGTCTAAGATCTGGAGAAGCATATTAAAGACTTCTGGATGAGCCTTTTCTATCTCGTCGAATAGTACCACGCTATAAGGTTTTCTCCTGACTTGCTCTGTCAGCTGACCTCCGTCATCAAACCCTACATATCCTGGAGGACTACCGATCAACTTAGACACACTATGTGCTTCCATATATTCACTCATGTCGAGTCGGATAATCTTATTCTCGTCATCAAACAATGCTTCTGCCAAGGCTTTGCTTAGCTCCGTCTTACCTACACCAGTCGGTCCTAGGAATAAGAAGCTACCTATTGGTCTACGCGGATCGCGGATACCTATTCGGCTACGACGAATCGCTTTCGCCACCTTCTCGACTGCTTCATCTTGTCCTTTTACTCGTAGCTTTAGAGTCTTTTCTAGATTTATGAGTTTTTCTGCCTCGCCCTCAGTCAACTTTGTCAACGGAATATTCGTCCACTTGCTGACCACTTCTGCCACATCTTGCTCTGTGATCACTGCGTCAGACTGTTCGCTAGTATTAGGTATAGATTTCAGCCTTTGTATCTCGTCTTTTAGATTCGTCGCTTTGTCACGCAATTTGCTAGCTTTCTCAAAATCTTCTTGATTGACCGCGTCCTCTTTCTCTGCTTCTATTTTCTTTAATTTCTCGCGCAGAGCTTTGACTTCGCCTGATTCGTAATTGTTCTTCACCTTTGCCCTACTAGACGCTTCATCAATTAGGTCGATCGCCTTGTCAGGCAGGCTTCTATCCTGGATATATCTATCTGATAATGTAGCAGCTGCTTTGATCGCTTCGTCTGTGATCTTGACTTTATGGAAGGCTTCGTAGCTATCTCGCAAGCCCTTTAATATCTCGATAGTCTGATCTACTGTAGGCGGATCTACTACTATCGGCTGGAATCGACGCTCTAGCGCTTTGTCCTTTTCTATATATTTTCTATATTCATCAGTCGTCGTAGCACCTATAGTCTGCATCTCGCCACGCGCCAGATATGGCTTCAACATATCAGCTGGATTCGTCTCTCCCTTATCTGTGCCGACCTGCGCCAATGTGTGGATTTCATCTATAAATACGATAATATTTTTATTACTAGTGATCAATTCGATCGCATTTTTTAGTTTTTCTTCCATTGAACCACGATATTTCGTGCCCGCCATCAATCCACCTATATCTAAGCTGTAAATGGTCTTGTTCTTTAAAAATTGTGGTACATCGCCAGACACAATTCTTCGTGCTAAGCCCTCCACTATCGCAGTCTTACCTACACCTGCCTCACCTATTAGCACAGGGTTATTCTTAGTCTTTCGGCAAAGGATCTCTATCATTCGCTCGATTTCACTATCTCGTCCGATGATAGGGTCAATTTTACCATTTTTCGCGCGCAGAGTCAGGTCACTACCCATCTCAAGCAATTCATCAGGTAATTCACTAGTATACGCTTCCTGTCTCGATTCATTGGTCTGTCCCATATTGCCTACCTGCACAAAGCCGTTGCTACTAAAATCGCTATTTCCGCTAGGTGAATTTGATTGATTATTCGCGATCATACCGATCGCTTTATTGCGCATCTCGTATACATTTAGTTTCAACGCTCCTGCCAAAATATTTATAGCAAAGCTATCTTCTTGACTAAGAAGTGCTACCAATAGATGCTCGGTAGAAATGTAAGCACTATGGGTGCGTTTTGCTACACTGCTAGCAATCATCAGTAGCTCTTTTGATCTAGGTGTCAGCTCCACCACATTAGATGGAATACCATTAGCTACGCCGTCAAGAATTTGCTTTACAATCTCGCTATCCACTCTATAGGCTTTCAACAATTTCTTTGATTTACTGTCCACTTTAGTCAACGCGTACAAAATGTGCTCCGTGCCGACTTCGCTACCATATTGTGAAGCAAATTGCGAGGCTGTCTGTATCACTTTGTTTGCTAAATCTGTCAAATTATACATCGTTTTCTCCTTTTACCTTATTAGAATTTTTAAACTTTATATATAATGATCATTGATCTATATCTTATTGCCTTTCATAATATCTTTCACTTTACTAGCCAGATCTATAAGCTCGCCCTTTGATATGAATTCATCTAGTTTCACTTCTTCTAGCTTTATTAGATCCAAAATACAATCTTGAGGCAAGTCTATCAGTCCCAGATCAAGACCCATGATCAGACTCTTGATATGTGATAAGAGTTCATCATATTGCAGAATATAAGCGGAATTCAAAATCGCCTGACTCCTATACACTCTATCTAGTATCTCATCGTGATGCTCTACATCGTACACTTTTGCACTCTCTACCTCGAGATCTTGCAGTTTTTGTACCATTTTGCTAAATTCATTGACGATTTCGCTCTCTGTAAAGCCTAGATTACATACCGTCGATAGTATATATTTTTCGCTTTTATTGGCGCTAGATAGGTTGTATCCCAATTTCTTCACATTTTGCCTTACTTGGTCTATCTTACCGATGCGATTGATCGCTGGTAGCAGTATGGTACATTCAAGGCGCACGCCTGAACCAATATTTTTAATATCGCTCATCAAATATCCATATTGGTCATTGTAAGACATATTAATCTTATTAGATAAAGCATTTGCTAAATCGCATGCCCGTTTGAATACTTTTTTATCAAAACCATAGCTCGTGGCAGTGATCTTAATGTGCTCGTCTCCAAATAGAGACAAACTGATATTATCCTTCTCACTAACGAACAATGAAGGATAATTTGAATTGATTAATTGCATATTGAATAGATGTCTCTTCACCTTATCATCAATACTAGGTAGATTCAATAGGCTCATCTTCCCCTTAAGCGCGGTAGTAAGCTTATCTACGATCTCGCCCTTCTTTTCTTCTTCAAGCTTTGGTACGAATTTGTAATCTTTTATGTTTCTAAAAATTGTAGCTTTTGTAAAAATAACATTATTCATTTTCACTCTCCAATTTCTGAATTTGTTTTTTAATCTTTGCAGCATCTTCATAGTGCTCTTCTTTCACTGCCAATGCCATGTCCTGTCGCAGTGCAGAAATTTTATCCGCTTTGTTCGGCTGAGCTTCTGAACGATCGTCGAAATCTTTTAGACGAACGCTATCTTGCTTGTGAGATTCGAAGGGGGCGATCCTTTTAACAATATTGCTGATCTCGTCTCTAAACGCGTCATAACAATTCGGACAGCCTAGGCGCTGTGTATTCTTAAACTCTCTAAGGCTGGTCTTGCACACAGGACAGACGATATTCGCCACTCTTTCATATGGCAAAAAGTCTGCAAAGGCTGAAAACATATCATCAAACAAACTGGTCGGCTCTGATGTAAATACTCCCTCTTTGATCGCACAGTCGCGACACAAATTTCTGGTCTGGCTCACGCCATTGACTATAAGTGTAGAATGATATACACTAGGTTTCCCACATTTATCACATTTCATAATTTATCTCCTTTTATCTACTTTCTTTCATCAATTCGATTATAACTTGTTGCATAATATTCGAACGCAAAGTATTATCAATGTTTATAGGGTTATTTAGAGATTTTGCACTAATTGTGCTCTTTATTAAATTTGCTTCGCGTCCTGACAAAATCTTTCGCTGTAGCATATTATCTATAATCTGATTTGCTTCCACCACGCTAAGTGGTCTACGACATAGTGACAGGCTATTTTTGTAGAAATTATTGTCACTATCATGCATTCTAGTCAGCTTAATATATCCATTCCCTCCACGCTGACTCTCTATGACAAAGCCACGATTGATAG
Source organism: uncultured Clostridia bacterium (assembly GCA_944377465.1). Taxonomy (GTDB): domain Bacteria; phylum Bacillota; class Clostridia; order Christensenellales; family UBA1242; genus Onthoplasma. The sequence goes on along the minus strand of CALWFA010000010.1, from coordinate 5,180 downwards.
TAAATCTCGTATTTAGGACATAGTTTATCTGACTGGGCACACACGAGAAAAATTTCGCCAAATCATTTCGTGACAGCTCAATAAAGTCATTTTCGTCTAGGCTGGACATTATAAACTGCTCTATCACATCACTAATACTCTTGTTCACATCTCTTCTCCTTTTGAAAGTTTTGATATCTGTTTGACTATCTTTGACCTTCGCCTATATGCTATCACATTATATTTCCAATGTCAACTGTTTTTGACAATTTTTTGAAAATTTTTAGCAATATTTTTGTGAGAGTGCTAAATTTAATAAAAAAGAAACGAAGTTAAATTCGTTTCTTCTCTTCTTCGTCGATATCTTCATCTAATTTGTCTAAGATATTGCCCACTCCATCGTTTTCAACTCTTGTAGCTTGTTTTTTCCTATTTGCTAACTTACAGATGCCAAACACGATAAGTCCAATCGAGATATGTGCTATATAGATGAGTATAGAATATAGTGCATGTGAAAATGCGTATATATCATCTAAGAATGGCAATGGAATGTTCCCTGGGTCAGATACAAACATGAGATTGCTACCCGCAAATGAATTAACTATAAGGGCAAGTGTCATGAACGACACACAAAATATTATATAATTGACAAGCAATTTTTTATCCACAATACTTGCTTTTGTGACATAGAACATTATCCCTGTATACACCATAGTCGAATGGTATAGCATTGAATATAGACACTGGAAATGGAATATTGGATATGATTGGAATGATGTGGTAGGTGTAATGATAAATATTGATCCAGCGACAATGCCTGCCAGTGCGATAAAAGACAACCCAAATATTCTTAATTCTGACTTAGACCAAGTAAACCAAAGCGCATAGATAAACAATGAACAAAAGTATAATGGCAACCAATTATTTAGTCGAGTCTCACCCATTGATAGTGACCAAATGATTTTAAATAACTCTAGGCAAGTGAATACTATAGCTAATATTTTTAATAAGCAAAAGTATGTCTCCCGCTTCATCTTCCTAGTGAGGACTACCGTCACGGCGATCAAAACAAAACACATTATCACTGAGACAATATGTGTGACTGTAAACATGCCCACTGGAAGATAAGTACCTGGTCTAGAAAACATATTGTTATTTTAGCAATATTTTGTCATTTTTACAAATGATTTGCGTATTTTTTTATTGTAAATTCGACTTTACCTATATAGACTTATGAAAATGACGATAAATATTCTCAGCGGTCGCCTTGCTCACGCCTTTCGTGTCTTTCAGATCAGTAACGCTCGCGTTTTTGATATTTTCTATGGTGCGATATTTCCCAAGTAAAGCACGCCTAGTAGCTGGACCTACGCCCGCTATAGACTCCAGTCCGCCTTTGAACATTCCCTTCGCTCGTAGCTGTCTATTGAATGTGATGGCGAAACGGTGGGCTTCATCACGCACCAACTGCACTAGCCTTAGCGAATAACTACCCTTTTTCAAAATATATGGTCGCGATTCATGTGGCTTAAACACCTCTTCTTCACGCTTCGCTAGACTGATCAAATCATTAGGGTAATGATATTTCTCTAGCACTTCGACAGCGATACCTAGTTGCCCTTTTCCGCCATCTATCACGATTAGATCCGGCATACTAGAAAAACTGATATCATCATCTTTTAATCGCTCCATTCTGCGTGTGAGCACCTCTTTCATAGACGCGAAATCATCGATAAATTCGACCGATTCTATCTTAAACTTCCTATACATCTTAGGTGCCTTTTCTCCATTGATCAGCACGGACATACTCGCTACAGTATAAGTACCATAGGTGTGAGAAATATCATAGCATTCGATCCTCTTAGGCTCTCTAGATAGCGATAGATCTGCCTTCAGCTGACGCACTGCACCTATGCTCGCATTGACCGCTTTAATATTTCTGTCGAGATTTTTCTCTATATGCATGCGTGCATTTTTATCTGCTATCACTAGGAGTTGATACTTTACACTATCTATCACTGGCTTCGTGACGGTGATCTTTTTCTTTGTTTTGTCATTTAGGTACAATTCTATTTCATTAGTATCCACATTCGGCATGATAATTTCGTCTACTATTAGTGGGTGTGAATTGTAATACTGCATGATAAATTGCGTATATGCTTCACTCTCATCGAGAAAATTCAGGATATCAAAAGTCTGCACGCCCTGCAGTTTTCCACCACGAATGACTAGTACACACATGGCTGAAAATTCTCCATTGGTCACAAGATTAAACACATCGTAATCTACCAAACTGCCTAGACTAGTGATCACGCGGGACTTCAATTTCTCCAGCATCTTTAGCCTATCTCTAATGATAAGGGCGGTCTCATAATTCTCATTCTGAGATGCTATTTGCATCTTTTTAGATAGTATATCCTCTACCTCTTTTGTATCGCCCTTTAGGAATTTTATAGCATCGTCTACGATCTTTCTATATTCTTCTTTGCTGATCAGCTTTGCACATGGAGCCTTGCACATATGCATTTCTTTGAATAGACATGGTTTGATAGCCTTTTTATTCTCGGCGAGAGGTAACTTACACTTTCTCAATGGAAAAGCATAGTCAATGATAGACAAGACATCTTTCGCTGTCACGCCCGCCATGTACGGTCCAAAATATCTATCGTTTTTATTTAATCTACGGGATATCTCAAAATATGGGAAGTCTTGCTTTAAGTTGATCTTGATATATGCGTAAGTCTTACTATCCTTTAATAGAATATTGTAATACGGCTTATATTTCTTGATAAGGTTGTTCTCTAATGCCAGTGCTTCGACTTCATCATTTACCACGAAAAAGTCAAAATCCGCAACCTTACTCACCATATTGCGAACTTTGATATGCTCTTGCTTCCTTAAAAAATATTGTCCTACGCGTTTTTTTAGATTCTTTGCCTTGCCGACATAGATGACATTCTCATCTACATCTTTCATAATATATACGCCAGGATCGTTTGGTAATCGCTTTACCTTGTCGCTCACTATACTATTCATAAGTATATTATAGCACATTTTGACATTAAAATAAATAATTTAGATATGAAAATCATAGAATGAATTATGAAAATATCAAAAGCATTGATCAAAAAAAATATATTTAAGATCGTCAGCATTATACTGATAATACTGCTCCTAATATATGTACCTATATATGCTATTAGGAAAGCAAGAGAGTATGAAATATACAAAGAGCCTGCCGTTGAGACTAAAATCTATACAGTTTGGCATATAGAGACCTTCGAAGGTGGCGGAAAATCTAGGATAGATTATCTAAAGGCTATTGCCCGTGATATAGAAGATGAAAATGATGGTATTCTATTTATGATCAAAAAGATAGAGCCCGATGCTCTAGAAACTATGCTAACTAATAGCACACCAGACATAATTTCATTCGGCTATGGCGTAGGAAAAATCGTACTTCCATATCTCGTCAATCTAGATAAAAGCTATGATGTGCGCGATCAAGTGCTATCTAGTGGTATGTTTAATAATAAAATATATGCTCTGCCATACATAGTCAGTGGGTATGCAAATATCACACATAATGTACTAAACACCACCTTTTACTGCGGGCAGACAATTTACACCCACCCAGAGATAATATATAATCAACAAAATCAACTGCCAAATAAGTCAGAAAGTCAATACGAAGCATATAAGTCTTTCGTCTACGACAAAGATAGCTGTCTATTAGGCACTGCACGCGATGTCTTCCGTGTGAACAATCTAAATAAGATCGGACGGGCGAACGCTATCATCACGCCAGTAGATAGCTATACCGATCTGATACAATATGTCGGCATAACAAATGTAGATGATACAATTACGCAATTTTGTGCTGAAATGCTGAGTTCGACTCGGCAGTCGAGCTTGGTAGACTATTCTCTCTTTTCAGCTCTGAATAGCAAATTATACCACGACGGAATATATTCTGATATGGAGAATGCGCTGATGAATGCGCGTGTGCCTAATGTTTTTGAATGAGATAAAGAAATTAGATTGTGAATTAAAATTGGATAGACCACTTAGTGATTTTTGTACCTTCAGGATCGGTGGTAGAGCAAAATATATAATAGTCGTATATGACAATGATACACTACTTAAGGTGTGCCATATATGTATACTACACCATATAAAGTATAAAATTATCGGTCTTGGAGCAAATTTATTATTCTCCGACAAAGGATATAATGGAGCAATAATCATTACTAAAGCCAAAAAGATATATAGGAAAAACACAGCTATATATGTAGACTCAGGGACAACTATCGGCGAACTAATACAGTACTGCTATCAAAACGATCTATCAGGGCTAGAAGCATTTAGCGGTATACCCTCTACTCTAGGTGGTGCGATAGTAAACTCACTAGGTGCATTTGATACAAATATCTCTGATATGGTGGATTATGTGATTTGCTATAAAAAAGATGATATCAAAAAAAGATTAATATTAAATAATACCGAATGTAAATTTCGATATCGAGATAGTGTCTTTAAAAGTGGTGATTATATCATCACGCGCATAAAGCTCACACTAAAGATAGATAATAAAAAAGATATTTATGCTCGACAGATTGAATATTTAAAGAGAAAATACGACTCTCAACCCATTACTCTACCTAGTGCTGGTAGTATCTTTAAGCGAGGTGATATAATACCTGCAAAAGTGATCGACGATTTAGGTCTGAAAGGATATAAGATAGGTGGCGCAGCAGTATCTAATAAGCACGCTGGCTTTATCGTAAATCTGGGCAATGCTAGGTCTAAAGATGTGAAAAATATTATCCAATACATCGACAATAAAGTATATAAAATCTATAAAACTAGACTCGAATTGGAAATAGAATATGTAGATGACTAAGATAAAAAAGGTCTCTGCCGACATGAATTCGTTGACTTCTTCACTCAGTCGCGATATAATATACGCAGGAGAAAATTATGGCATTATTAGCAGACTATCACACTCATACTAAATATTCTAGACACAATCACGGCAAAGGCAGTATAGATGAGAATGTGCGTGCCGCTTACGAAAAAGGACTGCGTCAGATAGCCATCACCGACCATGGTTTCAATCAAAAAATGTATGGCGTCAGACGAAAAGATATACCACAAGTAAAAAAGGACATAGAAGAAGCAAGGGAGCGCTACCCTATCGA
>CALWFA010000009.1 GCA_944377465.1 uncultured Clostridia bacterium | reverse complement strand
ATTTTAATTGGTTGAGTATTGACTGACTCTCATATTCATTTACTTTGCACCCTAAGGTGATCACACTAGCAATCATTATTTACCGCCTTTAGCGCACTCACAGCACTCACGCAAGCCACTGGAGAGCGCAGTATAGTCTTTGATAAGCTAACGACTGTAGCAAATGAAGAAAAATACCTCACTTCTTCGCTAGAAAATCCGCCTTCTGGACCGATAATTACTGCAAAATCACCCGAAAAAGATTTGATGCGCTGGGTCGCATCTTCATATGCAAAATATCTATTATCGTATTTCAAGATATCATGTGAGATATCTGACTTTTGGATTATATCAATCGTCATAGCGCTTGCACGCTCGGATTGCTTGCATGCCTGGATGACGATGTTTTTTAGTTTTTCTAATTTTTTTGTATCAATGTCCGCTATTGAATTGTCTGCCTTGAAAAGCTTTAAGTGAGTTACATTCATTTGCGTGAGAAAATCGATCGCGTCCGTCAATGCATCATGCTTAATCATTGCTAGATACACAGTGACTTCTATATCCTCGCTCGCTTTATTTTTTTGTCTATCAATGATCTCACATATGACACGATCCTTTAGAATCTCACTAATCTTAAGGCTATAATCATATCCATCACCATTAAAGCCGACTAGATCATCTCCTACCTTTGCGCGCCTGACTTTAGTAATATGGTTATATTCCTGACCTAAGAACGATATTTGTGAGCCGTGGATATCTTCAAAATAAAATCTATTATCCATTCTTCCCCTTCAACTGTTGTATAGCTTCAAAGGCATCATTATTATAGATAAATGTACCACTCACTAAAATATCAGCACCAGCACGGACGCACTGACTGGCAGTATCCTCATTAATACCGCCGTCCACTTCTATCAAGATTTCAGGATTTAGGGAACGAACATATTTTATCTTTTTCAATGCGGATTTATTGAATGTTTGACCACCTTTGCCTGTCTTTACAGACATGATCAGCACAATGTCTAGATATTTGATGAATGTATCTATTACATCGATTTTCGTGTCTAGATCGATGGCTAAGCCTACCATTTTCTTATGTTTTTTAATTTTCTTTAATAGCTTTATCAAATCAGCTGGCTCAGAAAAAGTCTCATATTGCACAGTGATGATATCTGCGCCATGTTTTATGTATTTCATGATGACCTTTTCTGGTCTATTGATCATAAGATGTGTATCAAAAAGTACTGCAGACTTTTCTCTAAGCTGCTCAAAATATGTATAGTCTAAAGTCTTTGCCTTAGTGTAAGTGCCGTCCATTACATCAAAATGATACATATCTGTACCATAATTAGTCACTCTCTGCAAATACTCTAGCTGGCTGGACATATTCCTTCCTGCTGGCATACTTGATGCTGATACCACTACTTTTCGCATATTTTCTCCCTTATTTTAAAGCATATAAAATATATTGATATCTCATGTATTATATATTGATTTGATAGTAAACGCTATCAATATTATACCATAAAAAACTAAAAATTAAAATCAATTTTACTCTAATTGCTTTAGTATTTCATCTTTATTTTATTAATATTTGAATATCGATTAAAACTATAAACACTTTCTAAATTTTTATCTACTAAGAGAATAGTCAGACTATTAGCTATTAGAGACTAACTTTTCTCTCGAATAGTCTTTGCTCTCAGCATTCCGCAGGCACCCTCTATGTCTTCACCTTGGCTTCTACGCAAGGTAGCGCTGACCCCTCGTTTATTTAGCTCAGAGACGAACGAATAAGCAAATTTCTTAGTCGTCGCCTGCAATGGACCGCCATTTGGATTGAGACAAATGACATTAACATGACACAGTAGTCCTTTTGTAAGGCTGGCAAGACGATCAATATCTTGCTTTGAGTCATTGACACCTTTGATCAGACAATATTCAAACACGACTCTTCGCTTATTTTCATCTGAATATGCCTTTACCGCGTCTATTATCTCATTTATTGAGTATCTATTTGCTATTGGCATGATCTTTTTTCGCTCTTCATCTGTAGTGGCGTGCAAAGATATACATAGCGTGATATTAAACTTAAGCTTTGAAAATTCGTAAATTTTGTCTACCAAACCACAAGTGGATAATGAGACATTTCGCTCACTGACATTGAAACCCGACTCGTCAGTGATCAAATGAAGCCATTTTACGACATTATCAAAGTTGTCAAAAGGCTCACCACTGCCCATAAGCACAATATTTGAGAAATTGCGTTCTGTCCTTTTGCCATTATCGGCATTAATGAGTGCTATCGTTGATATCATCTCGCCTGCAGTTAGATTTCTGATGAGCCCATTCGCAGTAGAAGCACAAAATTTGCACCCCATTCTACAGCCGACCTGCGTAGACATGCATATAGTATTGCCATAGTGCTGAGAAAGAAACACACACTCGACTAGATTATCATCATACAATTTCAATAAATATTTTTTCGTACCGTCTTTGCTATGCAGTATTTTATAGATTTCGATAGGTTTTAATATATAATCTTTCTTTAGCTGAGCGATCATGTTTTTTGGAATGGCGATTTCATCATAATCTTTTGCCTGCATTATCGCATCAAAAATCTGTTTTGCGCGAAAACTAGGATATTCACGCAAAACCTCTCTCAATTCTTTAAGTGAATAATCACTTAGTACTTTCAATGATATCTCCTTGTTTAAATTTATTTGAATTCATGTACGCACGGGCGGGCATCTTTTGCTTGCCTTCTGGCTGAATGGTCACGATCTCTACCGCGCTGTCTTTGGTCGCAATGATTAAACCATTTTTACCATTAGCTGAGAGAATCTCTCCCGCTATTCCGCTCTGAGATATATGACTTACTTCCAATACCTTATATCTGACACCATTATATAAAAAATAGCAATTTTCAAGTGCTCTCACTTTATTGTAAATGCTATCTGAAGTGTTAGCAAAATCTAATAAATAATCTTCTTTTTTTATCATTGGATAGTATGTCGCTTTTTCTTCGTCCTGTGGAAAATGACGATTTTGATAAGTCTCAAAATTATCTATGAATTCATTAATACACTCAGCACCTAGTGTAGATAGTTTTTTGAATACACTAGATGAAGTATCATTATGATTTATAGGTAATTTTCTTTGAAAATATATATCGCCAGTGTCGACACCTAACGCAGTCTGCATGATAGTGATACCCGTCTCTGTCTCACCATTCATTATTGCCCACTGAATTGGCGCAGGTCCGCGATATTTGGGGAGTAGACTCGCGTGGACATTGACCGTGCCATGTTTCGGTATGTCTAATATGTTTTGCTTAATGATCTGACCATAGCTCGCGGTAATAAAAAGGTCTGGATTTAGATCTATCAAGGGTTGCTCACCTTCTATATTTAATTTCGAGAACTGAAAGAGTGGAATATCTCGAGACTCCGCAAGGCGTTTGACAGGTGAAATAGTAATTTTATTATTTCTACCATTTACTTTATCTGGCTGAGATACCACTCCTACTATTTCCTTACCTGCTTCAATCAACCCACTTAAAACGGTAGCACTAAAATCATTCGTGCCGAAAAATACTATTCTCATTATTTTGCTCCCTTAGGCGGATCGACTAACTTGTCAATATAAAGTATCCCTTCTAGATGATCTGTCTCATGGCAGACACAGACCGCTGTCCAATCCTCACAGGTGAGCGTAAATTTATTGCCATATCTATCACATGCTGTCACTGTGACCGTCTGTGGACGCTTCACATAGCCAAAAGGAAGGCTCACGCTCAGACAGCCCTCTTCTTTATATTGTTCACCACTTTTTTTAGTGATGACAGGATTGACAAATTCAATACGCATATTGTTGATATTGAGAATAAATACTCGCTTTAATACGCCTACTTGGACGGCGCTAAGTCCAGCACCGACGCGATTGTCTAGAGTCTCCCACATATCGTCTATGAGTTCCCATAATTTTTCGTCAAAAACTTTCACAGGTTTGCTGTGTTTCCTGATAAAACTATCTGTATGTTGTACTATTTCTCTTATTGCCATAATTACCTCAAATTATTTGGATTAATTTCTACAAATATGCTGACATCTTTTTCGATAAAGTCTGCTATATCATAGAAATCTTTAGTTATTTTATCATTTGGAGCATATCTAGTCAAGAGCTGATAACGATATTTAGTCTGAATTCGCTTTACAGGAGATGGCATTGCCTGCAAGAAAATGATATCTTTGCCATATAGCTCTTTTAGTTTCACCGCTCTATCGTAGATTTTCTTTATTGTTTCCTTTGCTCGATTGTCGCTGACGCTTGATACTAGGATACGCAAAATGTTTGAGTATGGTGGGAAGCCTGTCGTCTTTCTTAAGTTTATCTCCCTATCATAAAATCCTTCAAAATCATAATTAGATGCAAAGCGGTAGACATAATGCTTAGGAGCGTATGTCTGCAAGACCACATACCCATCATTATTCTTTCTCCCGGCACGACCTGCGACCTGTGTGACCAGCTGGAAAGTTCGCTCGTTTGACTTATAATCACTATTATATAAGCTGACATCTGCATCCAAGATGCCGACAAATGCCACATTTGGATAGTCATGTCCTTTAGCTATCATCTGCGTACCGACCAAAATACTAGGCGTAGTGTGTGAGAATTGCTCAAGGATCTTTTTATGTCCGTCTTTCCCGCGCGTAGTATCGTTGTCCATTCTAAATATTGGAATGTCTGGAAATATTTGTCTTAGCTCGTTCACTACACGCTCTGTGCCTAAAGCGCCATACTTTATGTTTGTACTATGACAATTAGGACAATTTGTCAGCATTCGATATCGTTTGCCACAAAAATGACATTTTAGTTCGTTATCTTCCTTGTGATATACCAGACTGACTTCACAATCATCGCATTTTGCTCTATATCCGCACTCTCTGCACATTACGAACGAAGCAAATCCCCTTCTATTGATGAATAAGATAGCCTGCTTTTTATTCTCAATGCATTCTGTCAGTTTTGACAATAATTTCTTACTAAAAGGCGAGACATTACCATTCAAGACCTCACTTAGCATATCGACGATCTCGATTTTCGGCATCTGTAGACCATTGATGCGCTCTGGCAACTTGACTAAAGTATATTTCCCATCAAGTGCCAGCTTATAGCTGTCTAGGCTAGGTGTAGCACTACCCAAAACGAGCGGACATTTATTATATCTCGCTCTATACTCTGCTACAGCATGTGTATCGTAGCGCGGATTGCTCTCACTGACATATGAAGAGTCGTGCTCTTCGTCTATGATGATTACCCCTAGATTTTCCACTGGGGCAAATACCGCCGATCGCGCCCCCAATACTACACGCGCTTCTCCTGTAAATATCCTATCCCACTCATCATATCTCTCACCTTCACTAAGTCCGCTATGTAATACTGCGATTTGATTAGGAAAACGGGAATTAAACCTATTCATCATCTGCGGAGTAAGCGATATCTCAGGCACTAGCATGATCGCAGTCTTGCCCTGCGCTAGTGCGTCTTCTATCACGGTCATGTAGACTTCAGTCTTGCCACTACCAGTCACACCCTGCAATAAAAATGTCCTGTCTTGATTCTTGATCGTATTGACTGCGTGCTGTTGTGTCGGAGTAAGCACATTCTTTACTGTCTGCTTAGATTCAGAATATGAAAGTCTCATCACTCGGCTAGCATTTTTTAGTACTATGCCTTTTTCTATTAAACTATTCACCGCTGTACGACCAAACAATTCGACCGCTTTTTGAAAATCAAGATCGCCCTGATCATTTAGCGAAGCAATCAATGCCAGCTGATTTTTCGCTCGCTTGCCTACTATGTTGATAGCTGTATCAATATCGTAGCTGAGCGATAAGGTATATTTATTTTGAGCATGCTGATTGTCTAATCTGACACAAGACGGCAATGCTAACTTTATGCAATCACTGAGACGCAAAAAAAAGTGCTCCGCTAAAAATAAACAAAGTTTCAAAATCTCTGGCTTAAGTTTCGGCACACTTTCTAAATTCTTTATAATAGTTTTCAGTTTATCAGACTCTAGCGTAGTGTGTTCGGACATCTCGATCACATATCCTAAAACCGTACGACCAGCAAACGGCACTCTGACTCTCATTCCTACTTCGGTATCATCTAGTGCAATGTAATCAAAAACTTTGTCTACAGCGTCATTAGGAATATCTACCACTACTTTCGCTATCATCTCTTACTTCGATTTTACTCCTATTACTTCTCCTCTAGCTATTTCATTTGCGGCATAGTCGATAGCAAGGTTCGCGCTGTTATTCAAGAGTGTAGGTATCTTATTGCATAGATCCTTCGCTCTAGCACCCGCTACTATTGCCACTGCATATCTGCAGCCAAGTCTCTCGACCAATAAATCAATAGGTGGCTCAAACAACATAATTACTCTCTCCTTTAATATAGATATATTATATCACGATGAAATGAATCTGTCAAGATTATTTCGTTTCTGTGTCCTTCTTTGAATCAATCAAATTTTTCAGATCTTTATATACTTCGTATGGTGCTTTGATATACAAGAAAGAAAATCTATAATTCGCATTATTAATCATAGGGCTAGCCATACTGCCAAATGATAATGTACCCGTATTGCGATGGATCAATTTATCTACCCAATTAACATTGACAGTGAGAGCACCTACGGTGTCGTAATTTAGACTCTTATAATCTACTCCGATATATCCAGTGCGAATCAAGATACGCTTGTTTGTCACGGCATAAATGGTCTTATTGCACCATAACGCTATCATGAGAATGGATAGCACGATGAATACCACCAAAAACACAATGCAACCTATCGCCATGCCGATATCGCTCTCTAATTCTGGTGCTACGAATGCTGCAATAATGATAGGAATAAAGCAAATACACATCAATAAGCAAACCATGATAGTGCCAAAATATGCACGCACTCTATCTGGTCTATATATTCTCAAGATCTCTTCATCATTATCCATCACAGGCTTGAATATATCAATCTCTCCCATATACTCTCCTTTATATTAATGAAATGAACTATATTTTTTATATTACTATTATATTCGGATATTGTCAAATGATTTTATCAAAAACGCCGATCCTCAAATTAATCCGTACTCTTTGTCAGTTTCACGAGAGCTTTTTGTGCAGAATTTTGCTCTGCTTCCCGCTTTGACGAGCCTTGACCATATGCAATAAACTTATCGTCGACAAATACACTCGCGCGGAAATTTTCCTGCCCACCTTTAGTCATATATTGTTCGACTTTATAGGAAAGCCTCTGCTTCCTCTCCTGTATCATCTCCTGTAATGTCGATTTATAATCTTTATTCAAAGCTCCACTTTTGATTTTATCCTTGATCTTTAGAGCTTCGATGACAGCTGTCTGTATAGATGGCATGCCATATGTCAGATACATTACCCCTATCATACTCTCGATCGTGTCTGCAAGTATTGAGTCCGAAATGGTCTTGTTTTTAAAACTTTTACCAAACTTGATATTTGATTCGATGCCCAGCTCTTTTGCTAGCTCACTGAGATTCGCTGTGCATACAAAACTCGCACGAATCTTACTCATCTTGCCTTCTTGCTGATGATAATGCTTATAGAGATAATCACTCACTATAGTAGACAGCACACTATCGCCTAAAAACTCCACTCTCTCATTACTCTCTATATTGTGATCATGAGCGAAAGAAGAATGAGTGAAAGCAAGTGATTTCAGCTCTTCACTACATTTTTCAAATAATTCGAGAAAATTATTCCTTGTCTTTTTCAACTGCTTTTGCCACCTTTTCTACTAATTGATTTTTCCCTAATTTATAAGCTTGCTCTATTGCGGTAGCTATGCTATCGGCTTTACTATTGCCGTGACATTTGATCACTATTTTATTGATACCAAGCATAGGTGCACCGCCGACTTTCTTGTAATCATATTTCTCTTTTATGCCTTTTAGGCTCTTTTTGAGCAATAAGCCACCAAGCTTTGCTTTGAACGAAGATTTTACAGTGTCTTTAAGCTCCCCGAATAATACTTCAGCTACACCTTCTATGCTCTTTAATAAGATATTTCCTGAAAAGCCGTCGCTTACTACGACATCTACATTACCTTTCATTACATCACGAGCTTCTACATTTCCTACAAAGTTTAGCCCAGAATTTTTCAGCAACTGATAGGCCTCTTTCACCATTTCACTGCCCTTTTCTTCTTCTGTGCCAATATTGAGTAGTGCGATCCTAGGCTTCTTCACACCTATTGCTTTCATATATTCACTACCCATTATGCCGAAGTGTAGCAAATTCTCACTCTTACATTCAGCATTCGCCCCGCAGTCTAGGAGCATGACTCCTCTGTCATTCACAGTAGGCAAGATTGGAGCTAGAGCTGGACGCGAGATATTATGGATTCGTCCTAACTTCAATACTGCCCCTGTGAGAGTCGCCCCTGTGCTACCCGCACTGACAATCGCCACAGCATCGTCGTTTTGCTTTAGATAATCATAAGCGACGACTATGCTAGAGGTCTTCTTTGTACGAATAGCTACTGTAGGCACATCGTCCATAGTGATGACATCTGGTGCATGCACTATCTCTAACCTATCTGAAACAAATACTAAAGATTGAAGTATCTCCGTGATCTTGTCCTTGTCTCCGACTAAGACGACATTAAGTTTTTCATTTGCTTGCAGGGCTTTCACCACGCCTGCGACTATTTCATATGGAGCATAATCTCCACCAAAAGCATCTACTACTATCTTCATATTATATTCTCTCCTATTAATTAATCTCAATTATTTTACATGATATAAAAAAAATTGTAAAATAAAAAGAGTAAATTTTCAAAAATTCACACTAATCGGTATTCATTTTTAGATATTTTTAGATTAAATGACTATTATTTAAATTTCCTTGACAAGTCGATTTTTTATTGCTAAGATATCAAAAAGGTGTATAAATGAATCTTATATCATATTTTAGCAAAGAAAATAGACTGAAAAGAAGCCAAAAGCGCCAGGAAGAAGCTTTGGAGCGATTTAGAAAGAGCATAAGTAAGCTCACTTTTGATCAATTCTCTAAAATCAATCCTGAAGGGCACTATGACGAGCCTCCAGTATTTATAGATAATGATGCTGGCATAGAAGTAGAATGTAATAAAGTTGAATATTTTTTGCCATGTATTGAGAGACTGAGCATAGACGCGATGAATTATTATACCAATAAAGGAAAGCAAGCATTTATTGACAATTTTATACAGCTATGTGACTTCTACTCTTTTGGTGTAAGCTCTAGATATAGTCTTTTACAGAATAGTATGTCGTATATGGAAAATCAGACTATAAATGTCAAAAAATAATTTATGATATATTAGATATAATCTATAGGTGCATTAATATAATCAAATAGTTTTGAAATAATTATATAATAGAAAAAATAAGGCATATGCCTTATTTTTCATTATTTTGCTTCTTTTTGGTCTAAGTTGATAACCTGAGCTCCATCGTAGTAACCGCAATTTTTACAAACCTTGTGTGCCACTTTCTTCTCATGGCAATGTGGGCATTCTACTAATGTAGGAGCAGTTGCTTTCCAATTCGCACGGCGCTTATCGCGTCTAGACTTAGACACTTTTCCCTTAGGAACTGCCATATTTACCTCCATAATGATCTGTGTGTTAAACTTTCAATCTAATACACACGACAAAATATGAAACTATTCTATCAAATCAAAATCTATTTGTCAATTAGTTATGCAAAAATTTTTAATATTTTTCGATTCACTGTTGACAACTGAGTACTTATATTCTATAATTGTCAAAACAAGGAGTAAAAATGGAACATAGCACCTTTCATACTTTAGAAGATCTAGAAGATTATATTAAAACTGACGGACACGGAATACTCCAATATATCGTAGATAATTCTAGAAATATTACCCAAGAATCTATCAACGCACTACAGAATATGATCTATATCACAGAGATATCTCTAAAGCAAAACTTGCAAAAATTGAAGCCAGCAAAAATCAGTCTAACAAAAAGTGCTAGATATAGATCCCTATCTAATACTATAGACTCTCATATCATATCGTACAAAAATACTTTAGAAATTTGGCAAAAGATAGTCTCATCAAAAATAGATGTAAAAAATAGTACTTTTTAGAAAAATATCACCTAATCTTAGGTGATATTTTTATATGAAGAAATGTTTTTCAAATTAATTTAATATGCGTATATGGCTATATTATGTATATCATATCTATCATATACACTACATCCGGAATGTATTGGTCTTAAGAAAATTATTTAGCTAGTTCCGCAGTGTCTAGAGCGATCATGTACTCTTCGTTTGTAGGAATACGGTAAACTTTGACTTTACTGGTTGGCTTTGAGACTTCGATAATATTATCAAAAGGTTTGTGAAGTTTGACATTCTTCTCGCTATCAAACTCCAGACCTAGATACTCCATATCCTTGCATACTGTTTCACGCACTAACTCGTCCTTTTCGCCAATGCCTGCGGTGAATACGATTGCATCTACTCCATTCATAGCAGCAGCGTATGCTCCGATATACTTTTTGATCGAGTACACCATGACATCAAATGCAAGCTTTACGACCTTTTTATCGATATTAGACTCGATATCACGCATGTCACTGTATCCAGCTAGACCAATGAGTCCGCTCTTTTTATTCAAAATATTGATTGCTTCGTCGACTGAGCATTTCTTGATATCCATAATCTCTTTAACAATAGCAGGATCAATATCTCCAGAGCGAGTACCCATCACTACGCCTGCGAGTGGCGTATAACCCATAGAGGTATCTACCGATTTCCCGTCCTTAATAGCGCAAATACTACTTCCACTACCAATGTGGCAAGAAATTATCTTTTTACCCTTTAATGAGCCGAAAATCTTCTCACACTGCATCGCGATATAACGGTGGCTCGTCCCGTGCGCTCCATAACGGCGAATTTTATTGTTCTCATAATATTCGTAAGGAATAGCGTAGATATATGCTTTTTCTTCCATTGTAGAGTGGAATGCTGTATCAAACACTGCCACATTCTTTACTTTAGGCAAAAGCTGAATGCAGGCTTCCAATCCTAAAATCGCAGCAGGGTTATGAAGCGGTGCGAATTTGATATTTTTCTTTAAATCTTCTAATATTTTAGGCGTGACGACCACTGACTTGTCATACTTCTCACCGAAATTCACAAGCCTGTGACCGATTGCGTCTATCTCGTCAAGTGAGCTTATCACTCCAATGTTTTTATCAGTCATAGCTGATAAATATTCTTTAAACGCTTCCTTGTGTGTAGGCATACTTACTTCTATCGTGTGTTTCTCATTAGTCTTATAAGTCATAAAAGAATTTGCTTGACCAATTCTCTCACAATATGCGGAACAAAAAACCTCTCCACTAACTGTGTCCATCAACTGCGCTTTCAGGCTACTACTACCTGAATTAATAACTAATACTTTCATTTTTTCTCCTTAAAATAATCTATATTATAGCACTAAACTCAGATATTTCAAAATAAATTTTAGATATTTTTACAAATATAGAAATTAAACATTATAGCAAAAACTCAATAACATATTATTATTTAATAAAACTGATCGATCTAACGCAAAATAATCGCTAGTATTTACCTATTTAAATATAAAATTAGATCAATAGTTTCGTCATGCAGACGGTATCCACGATCTCATCTACCGTACAGCCACGACTAAGATCATTTACTGGCTTATTGAAATTGAGCATTATCGGACCGATTGCTTTGTAGCCACCTAGGCGAGCCACCAGCTTGTATCCGATATTGCCAGCATTCAGGTCTGGGAATATCAAGACATTTGCATTTCCCCCTACCGATGAAGTAACGCCTTTTTTCTTTGCGGTGGCAATATCAAGCGCACTATCTACCTGCATCTCTCCATCTATGGCATAGTGTGATTTTTCGTTCGCTAGTTCAGTCGCGATGCGCACTTTGTCTACCATTTCGCTTTTGGCGCTACCTTTCGTCGAATAGCTGAGCATAGCGACCTTAGGCTCTACTCCTACCACTCGCTCCATAAATTCAGCTGACGAGATAGCGATGTCAGATAGATTCTCCGCTGTCGGATTCTCTACCAATGAGACATCGCCAAATACTAGTGGTCTAGCATCATCTCTAGTCATCAGCATGATGCCCGTCACGATAGGTTTGTCCTTCTTAGTCTTTATTACTTGGAGAGCAGGTCTCAGTGTGTCCGCTGTCGACCATGTAGAACCCGCCACCACACCGTCAGCCTGTCCTGCGACCACTAGCAACATAGAAAAATAATCTGCCTGTCTCACAAGATCTCTTGCAGACTCAAGTGTCATGCCTTTATGTTTTCTCAGCTCATACAGTCTATCTGCGAATTCATCTATCTTCGGATATGAATTGATATCAATGATCTCACAATGTGGATTTTTGAATGCCCGGTCATAGTCTTTTTCTTGACCGAACACTATTATATCAGATAGACCGTTTTCTAATATATATTTGCACGCATTGTATACTCGACTATCTATATTTGCTTCGGGAAGGACTATTTTTCCTTTTATTTTTTTTGCTTTTGTTCTTATCTCTTTAATTAGACTCATTTTTTATCCTTTTTTAGATTTTGTAGACTTAGAATTTTTCGTTAATGTAGACTTAGACTTTGTCGTAAGTTTTGAATTATAATTATTTTTCTTTATTTTATTCGGCTCTTTTGTTGTAGCTTTTTGCGAAGTCAATGAATAATTTAATCCCTTTGGCTCATCTTT
This sequence comes from uncultured Clostridia bacterium, assembly GCA_944377465.1. Taxonomy (GTDB): domain Bacteria; phylum Bacillota; class Clostridia; order Christensenellales; family UBA1242; genus Onthoplasma. The sequence continues at coordinate 7,229 of CALWFA010000009.1, read as the reverse complement.
GACACCTAATAAAGTTTTTATATCATCTATTACTTTCTTTATGGCATTTTCGCCGTTTGCGATAGCCTTTTTAGTCGTCTTTGCCGAAAAGTCCATTTGACTCACAGTAGGCTGAGATATGACTATCCTAATGTCAGCATATTTAGGCTTTTTCTGCGCTATTGTCTGAGTCATAAGCGTAGATGCGTTGAGTATCGTCTCGGCCGTCTTTAGCTTAAGCTTCTCTACTTGTTTACTATAATCACCTATAGGATCTACTGATATGATCTTTGCATTAGGTAGATATTCCTTGACTACATCTTCTGGCAAATTATTTAGTAGACCACCGTCGACATAGTGCTTGTCTCCTATTTTAAAGCGCGGAAATACGGCAGGAATAGATATGCTAGCCATGATGCTATCTTTGATATAGCCAGAGTCTAAATGCTCCTCTACGCCTTTATTCAATACAGTAGCGACTGAGACAAATTTAATATCACAGGACTCATGGGTTTTATCTTTTAATAGCTTATCTAAAATCTTGTGTACTTTTGTAATGTTTAATAGATTTCCTTTAAAAAGCGTGGAATACAGGCTAAATGTACCAATATTATTAAACTTATGAGCCATATCTTCCATATCTTTCACTGATACGCCCGCACAATATAGCCCACCTACAAGCGCACCCATAGATGTGCCTACTATTAGGCTAGGCTTTAAGTTATACTTTTCTAGAACCTTTAATATACCGATATGAGCGAATCCCTTCGTCGACCCGCCACCTAGGACTAATGCAAATTCTTTCATACTCACCCCTTTGTTTAATATAATTATATATGATAAAAAAATTAAAAGCAAATAAAATAATCGTCATATTGCTGATATCTGTATGCTTTATTTTTATACTTAATCCTGAAATATATTCAAAATCATGCTTTGATGCCATCGGAATGTGGGCGACTAAGGTATTACCCGTGCTACTACCCTTTTTTATACTGACTAGATTGATAGTCGAATTAAGCGAAATGAACGCAGGCAGAATGGACAAGTACTTTAACAAAGCATATAATGTGCCGAGCTGTGGGTTTAAACTATTTTTACTATCAATAATATCTGGGTATCCTATGGGTGCGAAATTGATAGCGAATATGTATGAAAAAAACAAAATTGATAGCACTGATGCAAAAAAGCTAATGTCCTTTACCTCTATTAGTGGTCCGATGTTTATAGTCGGCACTGTCGGACTAAAGATATTTGGCTCGTTTAAAGCCGGCATCATAATGCTGATAGCAAATATTATAGCGTGTCTAATAAATGGTCTATTGTATAGAAAGGATAGAAACAAAAATCATACAGTGCAATACCAGTCTACTAGCGCTAAACAAAATATCTTAAGTGATTGTATATATGATTCATTGGTGTCTATACTCATGGTGGCGGGATATATAGTTGTCAGCTTTTTACTGATAGATATCCTTAAAAATACAAACATATTAAATATTTTGTCAAACACTATATGTAGTGTGTTTCATATGAATAATAGTCAAGATATCATTACTGCCATCATGTCAGGAATGATAGAAATCACCAGAGGATCGATCGAGCTCAGCAATGCGAATGTTAGTTTAAACACTATGACGATTGTAGGGAGTACTATGATCGCCTTCGGCGGAGTCAGCATTATCATGCAGTCACTAGGATTCATCAGTAGGATACATTTGCCAGTAAAATCAATCATTTTGCAAAAGACCACACAGGCAATAATTTGTCTAATAATCACAAGCGTACTAGTAGTACTATTTCTTTAATTCTTTCATGTATTTATTTGACATTTTTATTTATATCCTCTATACTATTAATAGTATTGAAATTTATGAGGTCTATATGAAAATTAAAAAATTTGAATATAAACATAAAGATGTCCCATTTATAAAGAAGGATATCGCTATGAGAATGGTATTTTTCACTTTGTTCTTCATTGTATTTTTGTGGCAACTTATATCAATGTTTGTATATTTCAATAATGGATCTCTATCTACTCCGATGTTGGTACTAAGCGTATTAGTACTAGTCATCTCGCTAATACTTTCAATGATTGCCCTACTATATGCCTTTAGGGGTATCAATCTATTGACCAACATCAAACATTCTGGGAATGCAGTGCGCGCAGTGTCCTTGATCTCAGATAATAAGAAGACTAGTTTCTTTAGAATTTACTCATATTTATCAAAGTTTATCGCATTTATGATGTTTTTAATATTGGTATGTGGTGTTACCTACTCCATATTGGAGATCATATATTATTCTACCATTTCGTTCTATATGCCGATGCTCGTCTTGTTTGCTATTAGCGGATTTAATAGTGTATATCATATCAAGTACGAGATGAATATCATTGAATCTGTCAGTGAATACAATGCTATGTATGCTTAAAAAAACTACACTCTCTGAGAAGTGAATCTTATGTGGTTCACTTCTTTTTTGTGTAGTCTAATTCTCTATGATCTTATTATAGATATATTCATATACATTTGCTGCAGTCTCGCGCCATTTTTTGCATGCAAGCATTGCGTTGTGTCTAGTGTCAGTCTTTAAGGTAAGTGAGAAAATCGAGTCTGTAGTAAGCGGCTCTAATATCTTTAAATCTACGGTGTAGCTACCGTCTTCATTCTTATACGACTTTGCAATGTATTCTTGATTTCTCTTGAACTGCATCTTATTTTCCTGTGCAAACTGAGAAATATTTTCTCTCAAGCTAGCGGGAATACGCGTATAAAACTGTGATAGACACTCTCTACCTGCCACAGTGATATTATACCTATTTTCATTATTATCAGTATTAGGCTTGTAGACAAACTTTGAGCTAATCAACTGAGATAAAAGATCTTTACAGTCCATCCAATTTACCCAATTATTTTGACTAGAGCAAATCTCCAAAATGGAATTTTCTGTAAGCGGGATCTCCATCTTGTCTAAGACATATAATAAAATCAATTTATTCACTGTATTATCAGGTACAAAATCCATAATATCACCTAATGATTATTATACTATATATCTAGAATAATTACAAGTTTTTTGATATATAAAATTCCTTGCTTTACGACATTTATTTTGGTATAATAGTATTAAGTTTTAAATTATACATAGGGGGCATTATGCATCAAAATATTCATGAATTGATTCCTTTTAATACTGCATGTGAGGAATTTATCGCTGGTAAATATATTTTGGCTGACATGAAGATTGCATCTATTCTACGCATTATCGCTAATGATGAAAAGATAAAAAATATCATCTCTTCTGCTATCGAAGATTATGATTTTGCAAAAGCATTTGAAAATGCTTCTAAAGAATATGATACTGGATTTAAACTTGTGTTACCTACGAACGAGAATGAAATAATCGCCTTTGTCTACAATCTTCTATACCGCTTTAATAGCAAAATGCTGGATTTTTATGACTTCATAGCTAGGTATTATAAAGTAGAAGGCGAAGCTAGCGGTAAGGAATTTTATAATTTTGCAAATGCTATCATTATACCTTTTAGAGATGCGATTAATGATATCTATTCAAAGCGTCATGTAATAGTGGATACGGATGATTATCAGACCAATTATTACAATAAAATCATGAGTACCATTCGTGTCATAGCAAATGATATCGATAATCTAAAGCTAAAAATGAATGAAAAAGAAGAGTTTACTATGCTTCTCAATTCACTCTATTTAGCTAGTGAAAAGAATGATAAAAAGCTGGTGTACTCCTTGATGATCGCGTTAGATTATTTTACACGGGTGAACAAAAAGATACGCACGACCTATCTCGCCCTAGAAGAATGTTTTAGCTAAAAATAAAAGCAATCAATAGATGATAAAGTCCATCATACATTTGATTGCTTTTTTATATTAAGACTAACTAATAATTAATTTTGTATCTTATTGAACATCTCTCTACCCTTTGTGAATAAGAGACTAAATGAAATTATATTCAATACTACCATAAGAACTGTAAATATTAGGATACATAGGTAAACATTGACAGTGATCGATAGTGCCGATAGGATAAAGTAGACTATCATCGGTATAAATGAAATGAATAGGTTTAAAAACATTGTGGTAAAAGTGCTCGCACCTTGTTTTATTGCCTGCGTCTCACTACTCCAATTCAACTTAGGCATTCGGATATTTATGAGTAAGCCTATCGAAGCAAAGAATGTCAACCCAAACATTAAATACAGGAATACCATCACATGCACCACAAAGTCAAAAGGCAACAATGCCCAGCTAATTATTTCCGCAACTAACAGGAAAGGAAGGAATAAAACGATATTAAATAATAATTTTGATAATATTATACTTTCGTACTTTATCGGCAGGCTCTTTGTGGTAAAAAACTTGCTACCCTCGATCGAAATAGAAACCGATGTGGTCGGTACCATTCCAATGCACATGGCAAATATAGACATGATTATTATCGCGAGGTCATTTATCTGCCCTTCCATTAGATCGGCAAACATGGTCGACATCATTATTGCCATGACTATCAGCAATATGGGTCCTACTATACCATTTGTCAGATAGACTGGGCTACAAAAGAAATTTTTTGTTTCTTTTTTCATTAGAGTATTCAAAATTGATGATTTCTTGTACTTTATTTCTTTTTTTCTTTTTGACCGAATGTTTGAATTTAGTGCCGAGTTGATTTTCTTATAACTTATCGACACTACTAACACGCTGACTATTGCAAATAATATACTGATCCCAACAAATGCTAGTAGCATAACTATGCTGTCACTAGCCACGGCATTAGACAGAAAATAGATTTGAGGGAATAGTATCTTAATAGCAAGCGGACTATCAGCTGGTGAAAAAGTGATAATCATGCTAGTATCTGCCGTGTATATAAACACAAAAATCAAAATTAAAAATGCAATAGATAATACATTTCGAATGATATTTTTGTTTTTGAATTTACTTGATATTATATTCACAACCCACGCTAAAAGGCTACCTATTAGCTGGCTATATGCAGGTAATAACACTACTCCTATTATAGCAAATATCATCGAAGCAAAGGTCACCTGCTCAAATATAAAATACACTACGAATGTAGGCAAAGCAATCATTAGATTGTAGACAAAGGATACTATATAAGAGCTCAGATATTTTGCAGTGATTATGCTAGTCGTCTTAATAGGCAATGACTGCAACAATTCATAATCTTTTGATTTATAAAAATATCCCTGTGCATCAAATACTGTCAGCATTATGACCATCACGAGCGATATTATCAGTCCTAAGATGATCACACCAGACGCATCACCTATCAGTTGCTTTAGACCAGAGGCTGTACCATACAGAGAATAGCCAATGCATACTGCTACTAGCAAAAAGATAGCCAAAAATGATAGGATGTTCTTCGTGAGACTGCCTTTATTGGAGTTTGAGCGGTTTAAATGATTGTTGAGAGTCTCTTTGAAATATATTTTAGTGAGATTAATCGTGTTTTTCATTCTCAAGCTCCAAAAAGATATCTTCTAGGCTATTCATTCCTTTCACCTTTTCCATAGTGTCATGTACAAGTAGTCTACCCTCTTTGATAATCGCTACATGTGAGCATATCTTTTCCGCCACATCTAATACATGAGTGGAATAAAATATAGCACAGCCAGCATCTGCTAATTCTTTCATGATCGCTTTGAATTGGTGACTACTGATAGGATCTAGTCCAACAAATGGTTCATCTAATAACAACAATTTAGGCTTATGTATCAACGCTGAGACTAATGCCAATTTCTGCTTCATACCATGACTATAAGATGAAATCGTGTCATTAAGGTTAGCGTATATCTCAAGACGCCTAGCATATTCTTCTATATATTTCTTTCTATCGTCCACACTAATGTCAAATACATCTGCAATGAAATTGAGATAATCTATTCCTTTTAGATGCTCGTAAAGATCTGGATTGTCAGGAATATAAGCTAGTTGTTTTTTTGCATTCATCGTATCATCTATAATGTCAAAATCATTGATAGTGATCTTGCCAGAATCGAAATTTATAATACCCGCTATGCATTTTAAAGTAGTGGTCTTTCCTGCTCCATTATGTCCGATAAAAGCACATATTTGACCGCCTTCTACAGTTAGAGTAAGGTCATCTACAGCTAATTTATCACCATATTTTTTAGTTAAGTGTTCTATTTTCAACATGTTATCTCCGTTATCATTATATCACATTGAGCCCATGAAATCAATCAATATAATATATAATTGTACCAGCCTTCAATATTCGCTTAAATCTTATTAATGAAGTCTATTTAGCACTTTGTTCGCATCCTTCGATTTGTATTGATTTTTTATTATTTTTTGAAGGCTTATATTAAGTATAGATAAATACTAATAATTTTATTATTTTCATAGTTACAATCATGATCCTTATATGCGCTTTTAAATGTAATTCAATGTGAACTATTGCGATGCTTTTATAGTATGCTATACAAAAATGGTTAAAGTAAAACCCGAGAAGATATCATTAAAAGTTTATTAGTTACAGATAAATGTGGGCAGTGTATAAACTGAGCAATCAAAATAAAATGATATACTATTAATATTAAATTAAGCACAGCACGATATGTATAATTTAAAATATAAATGAAAAGTTTAATAAAATATGTTGCATTTTTATTTTTTTTCATATATAATAATAAAGTCTAATTAATAGGGCACCATCGCCAAGTGGTAAGGCCAGGGTCTGCAAAACCCTCATCACCAGTTCGAATCTGGTTGGTGCCTCCAGCTATTTAGCATTGGACAAGATCTGCGTATGCAGTCTTCAATGTAGAAGAGTTTAGGTTTCGTCATCACTTTATATTCGGTATGACGAAACTGCGTACCCTAAAACTATAACATTTTTGGGTGTGAAATGGCAGACGAGCGTCACAATCGGCACTCATGCTTAATTACTCGACCAGCTCGTAATATGCGCATTTGTTTGATTGTTCCTTTCCTACTGCGAACCTAGTTCTTGTAGGGACTGTGTCCCGTGCGTCTGCTAGTATATCACTTATTCTTCTACTTTATTTATTTTCTTAATATGCCGGTGTGGCGAAATGGCAGACGAGCGTCACAATCGGCACTCATGCTTGATTACTCGACTAGCTCGTAATGCGCGCATTTGTTTGATTGTTCCTTTCCTACTGCGAACCTAGTTCTTGTAGGGACTGTGTCCCGTGCGTCTGCTAGTAT